>JBDTOH010000218.1:0-8954 GCA_039933355.1 Gemmatimonadota bacterium
CACGGTCGAGTAGCCGCCGCCGGCGGGCCCGCCCCGGATCACATGCATGAATACATTGTTGCGGAACTGCTTGCTGCCGTCCGCCTGGAAATCTCGCTCATAACCCACCGCGAGATTTGGGTTGACATGATCGAGCTCGTACGCGTCCGAGTTGATCATGCCGGCCGGCTTGTAGATGTGGTCGCGGACGTACTGGAAATAATCCTGCCCGGTCACCACTTCGATCACTTTGCCAAGCACCAGCATCCCGGTGTTGCTGTAGGACCACCGGGTCCCCGGCTCGAACGCGAGCGAATCGCCCTTGGCGAGCGTCATCATCTCGTCCACGGTCCGGAACCGGGCCCGGGACGACTTCTCGAACTCCTCGTTGAAGTAGCTTCCCAGCCCAGAGGTGTGGCTGAGCAGATGCTTGATCTTGATCCTCTTCGCGGCTTCCGGGTTCGGAAAGTTGGGGAGGAACTTCGAGAGCGGGTCCTCATACGAGAGCTTGCCCTGCTCGACCAGCTGCGCGATCGTGGTCGAGGTGAACATCTTGTTCATCGAGCCGAGGTTGAACTTGGTGTCGAGCTTGTTAGGCACCCCGAAGTCCTTGTTGGCCTGACCCCAGACGCCCGAGTAGAGAACCTTGCCGTCCTTGGCGAGGAGCACCGTCCCCGAGAAGACATCCGCCTGCGCCAGCGTGTTGACGTATTTCTCGAGCTCCGACACCATCGCGGCGTCGGTCGCGATCTTGGGCTCGGCCACGCCGCCTTTCGGGCGCGGAGCCTGCTGACCGATGCCGCTGATCTGCGCCTTGTCGTCCACCATCACCATGATGGCGAGGTACTCACCGGTCAGCTTTCGCTTGAGCAGCGCCGTCGTGCGGTTAGGCGTCGCGTCCTGGACCTCGACCCAGTCCACGCCCTTGGACTGCTCCCGCTGTCCGAGCATGAAGTCGATGTGCGCCTTCATCGGCATCCGCTTCATCTGATCGGCGAATGCGCTGTCGACGTAGGCGCGAATGCCGACCGGAGTTCCGGAATTGATGAGGGCAACGATCTCCTGGGCCCGCCGGGTGGCCGGAGCCTGCGACTGGGCCATGAGCATCGTGGGACCAACGGATGCGAGGGCCACCGAAACCGCGATCAGATGTGCGTTCATAGAACCTGAGATGCCGGTGGATATCGATTGGTTGCGTTCATCCCGAACTTAACCCTCCCGAAGCGCGACCACCGGATCGACACCCGCTGCGCGCCGGGCGGGAATCCAGCTCGCCAGCACCGCCGCCACACCCAGGAGCGCCACCACCACCCCGAACGTGACCGGATCGAGCGGCTCAATACCGAAGAGGAGCGACTGGAGTACCCGGGTCGCCAGGAACGCGGCACCGAGGCCCAGGATCCCGCCGACCACCGCGAGAGCAGTTCCCTGCCCCACGACGAGCCGAAGGACCTCACCCCGGGTCGCACCGAGGGCGACGCGGATCCCGATCTCCCGAGTCCGCTGGGTAACCGCGAACGAGATCACGCTGTAGATGCCCATTGTAGCGAGCAGCAGCGCCACGCCGGCAAAGAGCGCCAACAACACGGCGCCCTGCCGCGCTCGGGCGGCGGCATCGGCTACGCGCGAGCTCATCGTCCGCATGTCGTAGACCGGGAGATCCGGGGCCAGCCCGCGAAGAGCGGCCCGCACCGGTCCCGCGAGCATCAACGGATCCCCTGCCGCGCGCACGAAGACCATCATCCGGCTGCCGGGAGACTGGGCGTACGGGAGGTAGACGTCGGCGCCGGGGAGCGAATCGAGCGTGCCGTAGCGCACGTCGCCGATCACACCGGCCACATACGCCGTGTCCTTCCAGAACCCGCCCTGACCGACTCCGATCGGGCGCCCGATGGGATCCTCGCCGGGCCAGAGCTTCTGCGCGGCCGTATGGCTCACGAGGACGGCCTTCCGGGTTCCCTTCCGATCGGAGCCGGTGAAGACTCGCCCCTTCTCGAGCGGCACCCGCATGACCGCGGGCCAGGTAGGCGTGATCCAATGCACGCCGACTGCCGGCTCCGTCCCTTCCTTGGCCGGCGGGCGGTCTCTGAGATCGACCACGGTGCCGTTGCACCCACCGCTCAGCGGCGGACAGCTGCCGATCGCGACGCCCGTCACACCCGGCAACGCGCTGAGCCGTTCGATGACTTGGTCGTAGAAGCCGGGCATCGAATCCCGGCTGCCCTGCCCCGGCAGGTTGAGCCGGAGCGACAGCATCCGATCCGGGTCGAAGCCGGGCTCGACGTTGAGGAGATTGGCAAGGCTGCGGAGCATGAGCCCCGAGCCGGCCAGGAGTACCAGGGCGAGCGCGATCTCGACCGCCGCGAGCACGCTCCGGCTGCCCGGCCACCGGATCCCGCCTAACGCTCGTGCCGGCGGTGCGGTTCCCTCCTTGAGCGCGGAGGTCAGCGACGGCCGGGTGGCCGCGATCGCCGGAACGAGACCGAACAGGATTCCGGTGACGAGCGCGAGCGCCGCGGCGAACCCGAATGCCGTCAGGTCGAGGTGAATCGAGGAGAAGGTCACGGCACCCAAGCCCTCGATGCCCTGGCTCCGGAGCGCCGAGGCCGGATTGAGGGAGCTGAGCAGCCGGACGCCGGCCCAGGCGAACGCGACGCTCGCCACCCCGCCGAGCAAGGAGAGCAGCAGGCTTTCGGTCAGGAGCTGCCTAACGAGGCGCTTCCGCCCGGCGCCGACCGCGAGCCGCACCGCGATCTCCCGGCTCCGCGAGGCGGCGCGGACGAGGAACAGGTTGGCCACGTTGGCGCACGCGATCAGCAGCACCAGGCCGACCGCACCGAGCAGCACGAGGAGCGAGCGACGAACGACGGGGTCGACTCGGGTCGCGTCGAGCTCGCGCGCCATCGCGCCCTCGGGTGGACCTCCATTGTAGCGCGGATCCGGATACGCCTGGTTCATTCGTGCGCCAAGGACCTGCACCGCCGCCTTCGCCCGCGCGGTCGTGACCCCGGGTTTGCGGCGCGCGGTCAGGATGAACCTGTGATCCCATGCCTCGTCCGGCTCGAAGACTTCCTCATACCGGGCGCCGACCGGAACCCACCATTCCGCCCGGCCCGACAGGCCGCGAAACCCGACCGGCACCACGCCGACGATGGTGTAAGGCTTGCCGTCGATCACGAGCGCTTTGCCGCGGACCGCTGGATCGGCGTTGAAGCGCCGCTGCCACAGCCTCTCGCCGATCAGCACGACCCGCTCGGCGCCCTTGTTGCGCTCCTCCTCCGAGGTGATTCCCCGGCCGAGGATAGGCTGAATCCCGAGCGTTGGCAGGTATTCCGCGTTGACGACCTCACCACTCGCGCGCTCGGCGTCGCTCCCGCCGGTGATCGTCGCCTGGTCCTCCGCCGAGATGCCGAGGCTGGTGAAGTCCTTCTGGGCGTCCCGCACCACCGCGAACTTGAGATAGGACCAGACGCCGTCGTCGCTGCCCGGCCGGTCGCCGTGTGCCGGACGCACGATGCTCAGTTTCATGAGTTGGTCCGGATCGCGGAACGGCAGCGCCCGGAGCAGCATCGCGTCGACCGCGCTGAAGATCGCGGTGTTGGCGCCGATCCCGAACGCCAGCGTTAGGATCGCCACGGTGGTGAACCCCGGCGCCCGCCGGAGGGTTCTGAGCGCGAACCCGAGGTCCTGCAGCAGCACGTCGAAGAATCCCAGACCGGCCATATGCCGCGTCTCCTCTTTCATGGAAGTGACATTGCCGAACCGCCGCCGCGCTTCCATGCGGGCGACAGACCCGTCCGGCGCTTGCGACGCGTGCTGCCGTTGCATCGCATCGAGTGCCAAGTGAAAGCGGAACTCCTCGTCGAGCTCGCGCTGATAGGCGGCCGGTCTGAGCAGGACCCGCAGCCGGTGACGAAGGGCGCCGAAGAACGACATCTGCTAGGCCCGCCGCATAACGCCGTTGATGGCCAGGAGGACCCGGTCGAACGCCGAGATCTCCTCACCGAGCTGGCGGCGGCCGGCGGCCGTGATCGTGTAGTAGCGGGCCCGCCGGCCGGTCGGGGAGTCGGCCCACTTCGAGCCGACCCACCCCTTCTTCTGGAGCCGCTCGAGCGCGGGATAAAGCGACCCCTGCTCCACCGCGAGCACGGAGCCCGACAACCGGCCGATGTGCTGGGCGATGCCGTATCCGTGCATCGATTGCACGGTGAGCGTCTGGAGGATCAGCATATCGAGCGTGCCCTTGAGCAGCTCGCTCTTCTTCGGAGGGGAGGATCGGGGGGTCAGGACAACCTCCGCTGGGCGCTCATGTAGGACTTCTGACTATGATGGGTAGCAGTTCTACATATCGGTAGACGTTAGAATGGCGGAAATGGTTGCAGTTGGGTGGGACTCGGGAACCCGGGGCCGCGCCGGGGCCCCGGGTGAGCGGCGGGGCTAAGAGCGGCGGCGGACCGGACGCACCGGGGTCAGGCCCGCGCCTCCGCCGGCACCCGGGCGGAACGGGTTTGTTGCGAAGGTTTGCGGATGATAGCCGAGCGTGGCCGAAAGCTCGTCGGCCGCGGTCATGACGGCATTGACCATCTCGTCCACGTGCGCGGTGGTCGCCCGGCTGCGCGGGCAACCGGTGGTGAGCGCGGCAATGACTTCCCCTCGGTGGTCCCGAACCGGAGCGGCGACGCCGACGATCTCGTCGTTGTGCTCGCCGTCCGACATCGCCCATCCCCGCTTGCGCACGGTCGCTAGCTCGGCGAAGAAAGCCTTGGGATCGGTAATCGTGGTGCGGGTAAACCGGCGGAGCGGGGTTCCCAGGAGCGACGCGACCTCATCCTGAAGCTTCCAGGCGAGGAGTACCTTCCCGCCGGCGCCGACGTGAAGCGGTTGCGGGGTCCCGATCAGACCCGGCAGCATGATCATCTGCTTGCTTTCGACCACGTCGATATTGATGCCCGCCTTCCCCATGAGCACGAACAGCGTGCTCAGCTCTTTCACCTCGTCGGTGACTTGACGGAGCGCCCGGAGCCCGAGCCGCTGCAGCGATGTGGACTGGCGGGCGAGATCACCCAGGGTCGCGAGCCGGATGCCGAGGCGGTAACGCGCGGTGTCGGGGTCGCGCTCGAGAAAGCCGACCGCGGTCACCGCGCCGAGCAGCCGGTACACCGTGCTCTTCGGCCGCTTGAGCGCCTTGGCGATCTCGGGGCCGGTGAGCTCGGGCCGGTCGGCGGTGAAGAGCGAAAGCACGACTTCGAGCTTCTTGAGCATGGTCAGCCGCCTCGAACGGCCTCGAAGACACGAAGGAAGTTCCCGCCCATGATCTTGCCCACGTCGGTCTCCGAGTAGCCGCGGTCGAGGAGCCCGCCGGTGATCTTGGGAAAATCGCTCACGCTGTCCATTCCCGCGGGGGTGGGAATCTTGGTCGCGTCGAGGTCGCTCCCGATCCCGACGTGATCCACACCCGCGATCCGCACCATGTGATCGATGTGATCGAGAATCGTGCTGAACGGCGGCGGAGTCGGCCCATCCCTGAACCACCCGTGGAGCCGCTCCGCCGCGTGCCGGTCCAGGTCCTCGGGCGGAAAGTTGGTCGGCCGGTTGAGCATTTCGAGCGTCCCGACCCGCTTCGCCATGATGTCGCGATAGCCCTGATCGAGGAACTCGCTGTAGAAGTTGACACCGACGACGCCCCCCTTGGCCGCGATTGCCTTGAGCAACTCATCGGACACGTTGCGCGGATGGTTGGACAGCGCTTGCGCCGATGAATGCGACGCGATGATCGGCGCCGTGGAGATCTCGAGGCACTGCCGGATCGTGTCGTCGGACACATGTGAGACGTCGACGATCATCCGGAGGCGGTTCATCTCCCGGATGACTTCGCGCCCGAACGGGCTGAGGCCGCCCGACTTGGGCTTGTCGGTCGACGAGTCGACCCAATCGATCGACGCCGAGTGGGTGAGCGTCATCGAGGTGGCGCCGAGCCGCGCATAGGTTCGGAGCAGAGCCAGATCGTTCTGAATCGCGACGCCGCCCTCCATCGCCAGCATCGCCGCGAGCTTTCCCTGACCCGCGATCCGGCGAACGTCCGCACCCGTGAGCGCGAGCTCGATCCGGTCGGGATACTTCGCGAGCAGATTGTGAAACGCGTCGATCTGCTCAAGCGCCCGTCGAGCGGCATGGTAGGGCGCGTAAATCGTATCGACCCAGACCGCGAAGACTTGGGCGTTGACCCCGCCCTCCTTCCACTGGACCAGGTCGGCCTGGGCGTTGCTCTTGTTGCCCAGATCGACGCCGTCGACGACGACCCGCTGCAGGCTGTCCATGTGCGCGTCCCACACCAGCACCCGTTCATGCAGCTCGCGCGCGTGGGCGGATACCGGAGCTTCCCGATTGGATGTCACCGGGCTTGCGGGGCTCATGGGACGAGCCGTTTGGGCGTGAGCTTGCCGACCCAGATGCCGCTCGCCATGTCGGTCGCGTACACGTAGCCCTTATGTGGCTGCGCTCCCCAGGTCATCGGCACGTTGGCCCGATAGCCCTTCGGCGACGCCGACCAGATCGAGCCGATCTCGCGGCCCTGGGCGTAGAGATCGCCGCGGAGCTCGCCGCTCATGTCGACGGCCCGGACGCCGGCTTCGAAGTTCCCGACGTACATCACATCGTCCTCGACCCAGACGTTGTGGCTCCCTGCGTTAGGCACGGAATACTCGGCGACCTTCCGGGGATGCTCGATGTCCGTCACGTCCAGGATGTGGAGCCGGCCCAGCGTCTTGATCCGGTCATGGGTCTGGGTATCGAAGAACTGGGGAAAGACCTCGTCGCCCACGACCAGGTAGTTCTTGTAGCGGAACACGGTGTGGGTGCCCGCGAGCATGTCGGGCGGATAGAAATCGGTCGTGTTGTACGTGTAGCGGCTCACGAACTTGGGATTCTCCGGGCTTCCGCCTTTGATCCCGTTCCCGACATCGAGAATCACCGCGCCGTCCTTGAAGTACGCGAGATACGCGAGACCGTCCTTCACCTGGATGTCGTGGAGATAGCGCCCCGAGGTGGTCCCCGTCGAAGGATCGGTATAGAGGTGGGTGTTCTCCATCTGCCACCGCGCCACTTCCTTCGGGTTCTTCGGATCGGCGAAGTCGATCACCTTCATGGCCCGAGCGCCGTCATCCGTGAGATAGACGTAGTGCTTGTCCACGAATGCGCTGTGAACGCCGCTCGACACCGTGGCCGTGTATTCGGAGATCAGCTTCGGGTGGAGCGGCGAGGAGAGGTCGAGAAACGCGATCCCATTCTTCCGCGACGACGCGCCCTCGCGACTGACCACGCCGATCTTGCCGTCCGCGGTGGTCGAGATGTCATTCAAGATGCGGGCGTCGAAGAGAAGGGAGTCGGTCTTGACCGGGTTGGCCGGGTTCGAGATGTCGAAGGTGTAGATCCGGTCGGCGACGGTGCTCACATACCAGACGTCCCCGATGGCCCAGCCTTCGGCCGCCTGCAGATCACTGAAGACGACGGACCCCACCGCCTCGAACTTCCGGTCGTGCGATCGCTGCTTGACGACTACCGTCGCCCCGCTGGTCACATTCCCCACGATTGCGTTGACGACGTACGCGCCCGGCCGCTCGGCCACGAAGCCGCCGTCGGGATATACCGTGGCCCCGCTCGTGTTGATCACCCAGCGTACCGGCGCCTCCGCGACCACCTGCCCTCTCGGATCGACCGCCTTGGCCACGAAGCGAAGAACCTCTCCCGTCTGCGCCGCGGCCGGTCCAGTCACGTCGAGCCGCGCCACCGGATTCCGAACCACCTTGACCCGCGCCTCGCCGTGGGCCTCTCCGGCGCTGATCGAAATCGTCGCGTCACCGGGTGCGTGCCCGGTCACGACCCCGCCCGCATCGACGCTCGCAACGGACGGCGCGCTCGAGCGGAACGAGACCGGCACGTCGCGGAGCGGTTCCTTGTCTTCGGTCACGGGCGTCGCAGTCAGGCTCATCATTCCACCCGGCACGAGCGCCTTGGTCTCGGCTTCGACGGTGATCCCGACCGGTGGCTTGGGCAGCACCGTGATGTCGGCCACGCCGACCTTGCCGCCGACCCGTGCGAGGACCCGAAGCGCACCCTGACGATACGCGCGGACCAATCCCTTCTGATCGACGGCGGCGATCTCGAACGGGCCGGAGAGCCAGAGAACCTGAGCCCCCTCCACTGGATTGCCGGCCGCGTCTTTGGCGCGGGCGGTGAGTTGAAGGGTCTTGCCCGAAACGATCGAGCCGGTCCCGGGGCTCACCTCGACCGACGCAACTTGGGCGGCGAGAGAACCCGAGACGGACGCCAGCACCAAACTCCACAAGAGACCGCGCATGGCCTTCTCCTTATGCAGGCTGACCGGTTGCCGCCGCTTGGGCACGGGCAGCCGTGAGATACAACAAACCGGATACGAAAACTGCGGGGATTGCAACTGAGATGAGGGCGATCGTGAGGTGCGATGTAGCGGATACGCCCAAGTCGGCCGCCGCGTTTACGAGCGATTGGAGGCGGCCCGACTGCATCGCGGTGGACATCGAGCCAACCAGCGGCCACGAGATCGCGTCGCCGAGCAAGTGCCCGGTGGTGAGGAGCACGGCAGTCGCGGTCGCTCTCACGCCGGGCGCGACGGCGTTCACCGCGAGAGCCAGAACGAGGCCGGTGGCCATATTGCCGAACAGCGCTTCGGCCAGCACGGCGGCGAATAACGGGATTCGAGCCGTCGCGACCGCGATGACGAACAGCGGGAGCGTCACCAGAAAAGCCGCACTGCTCGAGACGTAGTAATAGGCGCGAGACGTCCGCCGAGCCAACCAGTCGCCGACGAGGACTCCGATCAGAGGACCGGTGATACCGGCGATCAGCACCATCAGACCATAGGTCGCGTTCGCCTCGGAGAGCGGGATCGCCTTGTCGCGCTGGAGGATGGTCGGGAGCCAGTATTCGACCGCGTTCTG
>JBDTOH010000219.1:0-8931 GCA_039933355.1 Gemmatimonadota bacterium
GGGAGGGTCCTGCCGGCAGGGTGAGGGATGCTGCCCTGCCGTCCTTCGCGACCCCTCGCCTACGCGAACACGTTCTTATCCAACCAGCGAGTCAGCTCGCGCTCGACCGCTTCCGACTCCTGGCCGATCTGATGCGGCATGACCGCCCACCGCTTGCCGGCATGCATGAGATACCAGGCGGGCTCAGTTGCGACGCGAAGTCGTGCCGGGTTGGCCACTTCGCCTTCGTAGGTGACAAAGTGAAACTCTCGACCCCGGTGGACGACCCGCCGCTGCTCCGTCTTGTAACCGCTCATACCCGACTCCTCGCCCTCCGGGGGCACCCCGTCCGGCCCGGGCTCCAAAGCAAGCCGCGGCCGACGAGGGCGGAAAGATAGTCGGGTGGGACGGGTTAGGCACCTGGCCGTCGCTCACCGGCGTCGGAGGCGAGGGTCCGGGAGATCGCGGCCGCAGATCCCGCGCATCAGGCAGAGATAGATGGACATCGGCGGCATCCCGACTTTGGCGCGCCGCTCGTCGAGGTGCTCGACATCCTCGATCGGGTCGAGGCCGAGCGGCTTGTCGGGATTGAAGGAGGCCTGCGTTCCATAACGCTGGGGGAGCCCATCGCTCACCCGGACCCGATCTTCGAGCATCGCGAGGTCGCCTGGTGAAACTTCGCCGTCCGGGAGTGCGACCATCCGCCGCAGCATTTCGTGCTGCAAGCTGCCGTTCTGCTGGACGATCAGGAACGCGGCGCGCGCGCCGGCCGCGCCAGCCAAGAAGCCCCGCCACCACCTTCACCGTCCCCGCGACGAACGGTCTCGTCCGATGATGATGCACGGGATACCTCCATGGCATTCCAGTGCCCAGCCCCACCTTGCAGCAACCAGGCAGTCCGCGCTCAACCGTCCCGGCTCCTGAGTTCAGCGGGGTTAACCGGAGCATCGAACGGCTACGGCGTATAACGCCGCTTCTCCATGAGCACCGCGCCGGTTTGTGAGCCGAGCGTAAATGCGGTATGGAAAACCCCCTCGACGCCGACCTTGGCGCCGCTGCGGGGCACGCCGCCCGCCTCACTCACCACGGCAAGGGTCCCACTCTCATCCTTGATCTGGTACGCGCCCATCCCGAGCACGCCCGCCGAATTCTGGACCTCACCCGCGATGCGAACGGTCTTGCCGTCGAAGCGTGAGGGATCGTCCAGCAGCGTCTTGATCGGCGTGACACCGGCGCAGCTCTTGAGCAGAAATACCGCCGCCAAACCGAGATACCAGTGCTGCGGGGCCTGCCGTGAAGGGCGGTTCTTGTCGATTCTCATGCTTCGCTCACGATGTTGAAGGCTCCCCGGAGACGTCCAGCCGGCGAGGACGGCTCACATTCAGGGTCAGGTCCCTTTGCCGGCGTTCCCGCGCCCAGCCTTTCTTGTCGCCTCGATCTCGGCTAACCGTTCCATCAGCACGCCGGGATCCGCAGGTTTGACGATGTGGTGGTCGAAGCCGGCATCACGGGTCCTGCGCCGGGCTTCTTCCTGGCCCCATCCGGTCAAGGCGATCACGATCATGCCTTTGCCCCACGGCTCCTGCCGTAGCCGCCGGCACACCTCGTAGCCGTTCAGCTCCGGGAGCCCGATGTCGAGCAGGATCACGTCCGGCGCGAACACGCGTGCGACCTCGAGCGCCTCGAGGCCGTGGTACGCTGTCCGCGCGATGTTTCCGCTCAGCTCCAGGATCGTGCTGAGACTGTCGGCGGAGTCCTTGTTGTCGTCGACGACGAGAATCCGCAGGCTGGTGGGGGGCGGCCGCTGAATGCCTGGAGCCGGTTGCTCGGCGGGCGGCTCGAGCGCCATCGGGAGCGTGAGCGTGAACTCGCTCCCCCGGCCGAGCTCGCTCGTGACCTCGATGGTGCCCCCGTGCATCTCGACCAGCCGCTTGACCAGCGTGAGGCCGATCCCGAGCCCGCTCTGAGAGCGCTCCACGCTCCGATCCGCCTGCACGAACATGTCGAATATCGTGGGGAGAGCAGACTGCGCGATGCCAATTCCGGTGTCGTGCACGGAGACAACCACGTCGTTGCCTTGGATCGTGGCGAGCAGCCCGATCTTGCCGCCGCGCCCGGTAAACTTGGCGGCATTGTTGAGCAGGTTGGCGAAAGCCTGAGACAGCCGGACCGGGTCCGCGTCGAGGAAGACCGGTTCAGGAGGAAGCGAGACGGTGAGCTCGTGGCCGAATTGCTCGATGAACGAGCGGCCGCTGTCCACGGCCATGGTCACGGCGTCCGCGAGCACGACCCGCTCCTTGCGAAGCTCGAGCTTGTCCTGGGTGATCCGGCTGACGTCGAGCAGGTCGTCCACGAGGCGCACGAGCTGGCGGGTTTGCCTGTTGAGGAGCTCGTGAGCCCACTCGACGTCCGGGTCCGCCGAGCGCTTCGACCTGAGAATGTGCAGGGCATTGAGCGCCGGCGCGAGCGGGTTCCGAAGCTCGTGCGCCAGCATGGCGAGGAACTCGTCTTTGCGGCGATCAGCCCGCCGGAGCGACTGCTCTGCTTCGCGGAGCGCCATCGACGCTCGCTTGCTCTCGTCGATGTCGGTGCAGGTGCCGAACCACCGCACGATCGCGCCCGACTCATCCCGGACCGGCAGGCCGCGGTCGAGAAACCACCGATAGCCGGCGGACGACCGGTCCTTGAGGCGGTACTCGAGCTCGTACGGCTCCCCCGTCCGGATCGACTGGTCGTAGCTCGCGGTCGCCCGCGCCACGTCTTCGGGGTGTGCGAATTGCTTCGAGTGCGGGCCGGGCTCGCCCCGACCCATGCCGGAGAATTCGTACCAGCGCTCGTTGTAATAGTCGATCACACCGTCGGGCCGTGCCGCCCATACGATCTGGGGCATCGCGTCCGCGAGCTCGCGGAGCTCCCGCTCGCTCCGCCGGAGCGACTCCTCGATCTGCTTGCGATCGGTGATCTCCATGGCTGCACCGGTGAGCCCGACGACCTGTCCGTCCGCGTCGCGAAGCGGTTCGACGGTGAGATCGTAGCAGTGCTCCTGTCCATCGCGGACGACAGACACTTCCGTGCGGAGGCCGACGCCGGTCGCCAGCACCCTCTGCTTCATCGCCATGAACGGTGCGGCGGCCTCGGGCGACAAGACGTCGGCGTCGGTCTTGCCTAACACCGACCCGCCTTCGCGCGAGTTGGGCCGCTGACTCCAGGTATAGCGGAGGTTCCGGTCCTGGGTGAATACCCCGACCGGCGAGTGCTGAAGGGCCACCCGGAAACGCTCTTCGCTCTCGCGGAGCGCGGTTTCCGCCTCGATTCGCGCGCTGATGTCCTCGACCACGACCATCATGCCGAACGCGGTGTCGTCGGAGCCGCCGATCGACGCGCCGTTGACCCGGACCCAGACGATCGAGCCGTCTTTCCGAACGTACCGCTTCTCTCGGACATAGCTCCGCGCGCCGCGTCGGACGGAGTCGAGGAGCACGGCGTCGCGGGGCCGGTCGTCGGGGTGAGTCAGGTCCGGGAAGTGGAGTGCGCGGAGCTCCTCCCTGGAGTAGCCGACGATCCGACAGAAAGCGTCGTTCATCTGGAGGAGGCGACCGTTGGATAGGCTCCCGAGGGTCATACCGACCGACGCGGTCTCAAACATGGCCCGGAATCGCTTTTCGCTCTCGAGCGCCCCCTTCTCCACGCCCTGCCTCTCGATCGTGCGCTCGGCCTCGGCGAGACGTGCCTGCGTCGCCGCAAGCTCTTGCTTCAGCTGCTCGATCTTTTGGTTCAGGGCCGTCATCGGAGCACTCCGGGAATAGGCGAGCCGGTCTTCGATCACAGAGGGGCCGGCTTGGCCCGGGTCTCGCCGACCAGCCACTTCTTCAAATCGTGGGGTGCGATTTGAGGTCGCTGACCTCCCACACACATCAACCAGCCGGTTGCCGACGGTCAATCGCGCACGGCAGCGGCTTCCCCGCGGCAATGGGAACGCTTTGGCCAGCCTGCAATGTACCTGCGCGCGGGTCGCCCGGAGTATCGGTGGAATGCTCCGAGGACGGGAGTGTATCTGAGGCGGTCGCGTCCGAATCTCGCGAGCTCGTGAGTCGCGCGGCCGCGATCGGCCTAACACTGCCTAGGGTTCGGCCCACCGCCGCCGGCGAAGCATCCAAGCCACGGTTGCGCCAACCGCGGTGGGAAGCCAGATCCATTCAGCCTCACTGGCCAAGATGGTCAGGCCGCGGGCGGTGAAGAACCCGCTGATGCTGAGAGGCGAGACTTCGATCGGCCGCCAAGGGAAGAAGTACCGGGTCGAGTCGATCGGAGCAAAGAACGCGACTCCGAGGCCGCCGTTGGTGAAGCCGTCGAGAAAGCCGTGCGATGTGACGGCCAGGGCAAAAAAGCCGAACAGCCGGCCGGTCGACAGGTTCGGGTCGGCGCGTCGAAGCATGAACGTCAGAACCCCTGCGATCAGCGCGGCGGCCAGCAGGGAGTGAGAAAGGCCGCGATGCCCGAAGATGCTCTCGTAGGGAACGCCGAGTCGGTAGCCGATGACATCGAGATCGGGCGCGATGGCGGCGGCGGCGGCAACGACCCACACGCGCGCGGGCGTGCGACGGTCGAGAAACGCGAACCCAATCCCGGCTGCTGCGAGCGCATGAGAGATAGCGGAAGCCATGGTCGGATCTCCTGAACGCCCTTCACGCCCTGGCGCCGACATCCGCGATCACCGAGTCACCTCGACCGGACGCAGGGCCGGCCGTTTCGGAACCCGGCCGTCGCCGGAAGAGCGGCCCAGCATGCCACGCCATGCCCACGGGACGAGATAGCGCTTGCCCCAGGTGACCTCGGCTGCGATCCGTTCGAGCCGGCTCGCCGGTCTCTCGATTGGGAGCGGAGCCATCCACGAGTCGTCGGCGCCGGGGAGCCCGAGCGCGTGCGAGAGCGCCGCGGCGATCCTCGCATGTCCCTCCGCGTTCGCGTGGAGCCGGTCCTCGCTCCACAGCCGCGGATCGGAGGCGACTGGGTGCCTCGCGATATCGACGAGAATGGCGCCGGTCCGGCCGCAGGCGTGTCGCAAGGCGTCGTTGAGCGCGAAGACGCGCGGCGCGAACAGCCGGGCCAGCGGCATCACGGGCCTGAGGTCGGGCAGTGTGAACGTTAGGACCGTCGCGCCGCCTGCGATCAGGGTGCCCTGAATCTCGGCGACGTCTCGCGCGACCGCCGCGGGATCGAAGCGCCTGCCAACGACGTCGTTCGTTCCGGAGAACAGCGTCGACAGGTCCGGCCGCATCGCGGCAGCCGCTTCCAGTTGCTGGTCCCGAATTTCTCGCGTTGACAGCCCGCGGACGGCGAGGTTTGCGTAGAGAAGCGAACCCTGCTCGCCGGCGATTCGCTCGGCGAGCCGGTTGGCCCAGCCGCGAAATCCGCCGGCGCCGTCCGGATCGTCGAGGCCCTCCGTCGAGCTGTCGCCGACGGCCACATAACGCTCGAACCGGCGCGTCATGCCCGTACCGCCGTAACCACGCCTCCTTCGTCCGCTACCTTGTGGCGCGCGAGCCGGCGTTCGTACCAGGAAATGACGGGCAGGGCAGTGAGCCCATGGACCAGAATGCTGAGCGCGATGACCGAGATCGTCAGGTCGGTGGTGTCGATGGCGAACCGTCCGCGCGCGCCTTGTCCCAGAATGTAGGTGACGAAATAAACGCTGGCGATTCCGCGGACGCCGAACCATCCCATCAGCCACCGCTGCGTTGTGGACACGGGCGCCCGCGCGCAGAGGAACCAAGTCCCGAGCGGCCGGATCACGAGGAACAACACCGCCGCGAGCGGAATCGCCCGCGGGTCCCAGTGGACCGACACCGTGATGCCGACGAGCACGATGAGAAAGAACTCGAGCAACCGCTCGGCCGTGTCTCCAAACGTCACGAGCTCGGCGATCACGACACCCGCCGCCGCCGCCGGCAGCCGGAGCTCACGGGTGGTGGTCACCGCGCCGACCAGCGTCTCGGCGGGCGGATGCGACCCGGCGATTTCCGCCTGGTCGAATTCCTCGGTCGGGGCATTGCGCGCGGCGGGGTGAGGCGTCGCCATCACGACCTTGACCTCCGCGTGGCGAAGCCCGACACCGGCGGCGAACGCGGCCAGAAAGCCGGTGGCGCCGACCGCTTCGGCGAGCGCAAACGCGAGAGCGATCAGCGCGAGCGCGAGAAAATCGCTCGCGGCCGAGGTCGTGCGTTGCTGGTTCCGGAACCTGATCGTGATCAGCCCGACGCCGTGCCCCATCAGGAAACCGATCCCGAGCGCGACAGGAACGCTCCAGGCCAAATGCCTGAGCGCCCATTCACCGATCCACACGCCGGCGCCTCCGTGACTGTTCCACTGGAGGGCGAGCAAGACGAACGGGAAGGCAAGCCCGTCATTGAGACCGGCCTCACCGGAGAGGCCGTAGCGCATCCGGTCGCGGTCGGCGGCGTTGTTGACGGCGACCATGCCGGCGAGCACTGGATCGGTCGGGGCGATCACGGCGCCGAGGAGAAGAGCCGTGGCGAGATCGAGGCCTAACGCGAAACGCGCGAACACCGCGATGCCCGCGATCGTGACCAGCATGCCCGGACCGGCCAGAATGTACGCCGCCCGCCACGCCGGTCCGTTCCAGGGGACTCGGAGCCTGAGCCCGCTGAAGAACAGCGACACGATGACCGCGATCTGGGTCAGCCGCTCGAGCCACGGCGCCGCTTCTCGGATCTCGATGCGGATGACGCCGAATCCGATCGGCCCGATGGCGAAGCCGACGAGCAGGTAGACGACGGAGGCCGTCACCGGCAGCTGCTTCAGGTACGCGGAAGACAGGGCGAGCATCAGCAACAAGACGCCGGTGAGCGCCACCCATGCGTGAAATGACATCAGGAGGGCGCGCTCATCCTCCCTGTGAGGCGACCTCGCCCACTCGGCTGCACACGACGGCGACTCGCAGGGATGTTCCATCGCCCGCCGTCCCGTCGACCGTCAGCGTCGCGCCTTCGTCTTTGCGCTCGACCGTCGCCGTGCCCTGGCCGACGATCTTCCCGCCTTTGACCGTCGCAATGTCGTACGTCCGGGCCTCGACCTGGACCGCGAGCGTGATCTGAGCCGGACCGCCGCCCTTCGGCTGCCAAATGGTCAGGTTGACGTGTCTGAGCGCGACGTGGCCCGGCTCCGTGTAACTCGCCCGCCAGAGCGACGCGGCCGTGCCGAAGATCGAGGCGTCGGCGGCGTTTTCGCAGGCGCCCTTGCCTTCGGTTTGATAGCCCGTGCCTGCTGCGATCGCGACAACGGAGAGCGGTATCGTGTCGCCCCGCGCCGCGGAGGCGCTCGGAGCCGGCGCGGGAGGCGGCGCCGGGGCAGCCGCGGAATCCCGCGCCGCCTGGGCCGCGGGTTTGGGTGCCTCCCGGCAGCCGACGAGACCGACGCCGAATGCAAGAACGAATGGTAGAGCGCTGAATCGCATGTCTCTATGGTCCTGGAAAAATGGCCCGCCGAACGCGGCGACCCGGATCGCCCGGTGTCAGCCGGACCGCTTGAAGAATTGGACCGCGCGCTCGTGCTTCTCGGCGGCGGCGCGGGTCTTGAACGTCCCGAGGTTCCGGCGCTTCCTGGTCTTCAGGTTCGGCTTCAGCGAGGAGAGGCGATAGCGCCCCGAGGGCAGCTTTCGGATCATCGCGATAACCTCGCTCTGTCTGCGTCCAAGCTCGGAGCACCAATCAGCCCGAGCGGGGCAGCGGGTCACATTGAGCGGTACAGCATCGCCCCGATCGCGCTCAGCGCAGCCAGCAGCGCCGCCAGCGCCAGCCAGGTGAGGCGACTCATCGTGCGAGCCTGCGCCTCGATCTTCGCTTCGAGGCCCCGTCGCGCTGTTTCGCTCTCCTGCCCACCCGCCGCGATCCGCTCGAGCGATCGGCTTTGCTTGGACTCGACCGTCTCGATCCGCTCGGTCACGAGCGCGATCTCTCCCTGAAGCCGGTCCTCGACCTCGGCGATCTGCTCGGCGGCGGCTCCACCGGGACCTCGCGCGCCCTCGTCGAAGAGCGACTGCGCCATCACGTCACCCCCGGCGACCACCTCACGCATGCCCTGCTCGAAATGGCGCTGATGGATCCGCTTTTCAGGATCGGGGACCGATTCCAGCGTGGCGAGCTGCGCGCCTTTGAGCACCGCGTTCTTGATGTCCCCACCGCTTCGAGCGAACTCCTCGGCCAGCGCCCGAAAGTCCACGTCGTCGGCGAGCGGTGTTTTCTGCGGGTGGATTTGCGCCCGCCAGATCTTCTCCCGTTCCACCGGTCCCGGCAACTGAAACAGGACGTGAGTCCGAATTCGCCGCTCGAACGCCGGATCGATTCCCGCCGCGAGATTGGTCGCGAAGATGACCACGCCGTCGGACCGCTCCAGCTCGTGGAGCAGAACATTGACGATCGAATTCGCCTCGCGCTCGTAGCCCGCGGTTGCGGTCGCGAACCGCCGGCCGGCAATTGCGTCGGCCTCGTCGAAGAAGAGGACCGCGTCCTGCTTGTCGGCGGCTTCGAAGACCGTCTCCAGGTGTTTTGCGGTCTGCCCGGCCCAACGCGACTCGATCCCCGAATAGCGAACGACCAGCATCTGGCGGCCGAGCGCGTGGGCGAGCGCTTCGGCACAGATGGTCTTGCCGGTGCCCGGCGGCCCCGCGAAGTGGAACGCCAGGCCGAGGCCTGAGGTATGCCGCTCGCCGAGGCCCCATGCGCGGAGCAAAAGGTCGTTTTTCCGGACCAGCTGCAGCGCGTGGTCGAGGGCCGCCCGCGTCTCCGGCGGCAGCACCACGTCCTCGAATGTGCGTCTGGGCGTGATCGTTTCGACCAGCGCCCTGAGCGGCGGGCCCCCCAGAAACAGGTCGCGAATCGACTCCGCCACGGCTCACTTCCTCTCGACGACGTGCTCCAACCCCGGCCGGCTCAG
>JBDTOH010000220.1:0-8922 GCA_039933355.1 Gemmatimonadota bacterium
CCGATCGATCACGATCGGGCCGGCGACGATCTGGGATCCGCTGGCGACCGATGGGGCCGACAGGCGCCGGAGAATTGCCGCGACCCGGAGGTTCAGCTCCTGGGGCGAGAACGGCTTGGTGAGGTAGTCGTCCGCGCCTAACGAGAGCCCCCGGATCCGGTCCGCCTCCTCGCGCCGGGCCGTCAGCAGAATCACCCCGACGTCCCGGGTCTCCTCGTGCTTGCGGAGCTCCTGCAGCACGTCGAGGCCGGAGAGGCCCGGCAGCATCAGGTCGAGCACGATGACGTCGGGCCGCTGCTCACGGGCGGTCTTGAGCGCATCGGTTCCGTTGCCGGCCGTCGAGACCCGGTAGCCGCTTTTGGCGAGATGATAGGCCACCAGCGCGGTGATATCCGGCTCGTCGTCGACTACCAGAATGCGATGGGTCATCGGCACCGGCCTCTCATTGGGATCCCGCACGACCACGGGTACGGCTCCGGTCCAGCGCGGCGGCCCGCTCCCGGCGGAGCGCCTCCTCCTGCACCAGCAGGTCGAGCAGCGCGCGCACCATGCGTCCGAGCGCGCCGGCCTCCCGCTGAAGCTGGTAGAGCACATAGGGCGCGATCGGCGTGTCCTTCACCAGCTGGGCCTTCTTGAGCACGTTGAGATGCTGTGAGACGGTCGGTTGCGGGACGTCGAGAATGTCCTGGAGATCCGACACGAACAACGGCGCCGCGGCCAGACAGTTGAGGATCCGAAGCCGGGTCGGCTGCGCAATGGTGGCGACGAGCTCCAGGGGTGAGTCGGGCGCGGTCATATTCGTGGAGACGAATATGGAGGGCGGCTCAGTCCCGTTCAAGCGGCGTGACAGGCTTGTTACTGGAAGTCCTCTCATTGATCTTTCGCGACCATGCTCAGCGCCTGGCTGACTGCGGCCACTGCTGCCGCGAGCGCCGATTCGGTGCTCCTCCGTGTGCTCACGATCAACGACCTTCACGGCGGCCTCCTTCCCCGAGTCTACAGCTGGTCGGGCGGCCGGCCCGTCGGTGGGGTGCTCGCGCTCAAGGCCGCGATCGACAGCGCCGCCGCCGAGTGCCGCTGCCCCTCGGTGCGGCTCGACGGGGGCGACGAGATGCAAGGAACCCTGGTCTCCAATCTCGTCCATGGCCGCTCCACCGTGGCCGCGCTCAACCGGCTCGGCATCCAGGCGGCCGCCGTCGGCAACCACGATCTCGACTGGGGTGTCGACACCCTCGTGAGCCGGATGCGCGAGGCGCAGTATCCCTGGCTCGCCGCCAATGTATTCGATTCGGTGACCGGTAAACGACCGGCCTGGTCTACGCCTTGGCGGACCATCACCGCAGGCCCCTACCGCATTGCGGTCATCGGCTACATCACCCGGGAAGCGAAGTCCATCATCAAAGCGGCGAACGTCGCCGGTCTCTCGTTTCGGGGCGGCCGAACGGCGATCGCCGATGTCCTCGCCGAGGCAAAGAGAACCCGGCCGGACTTCACGTTCATCGTGGCCCATGCCGGCGCCCGGTGCGACTCGCTCGGGTGCACCGGCGAGATCGTCGATCTAGCCCGGCAGCTCGACTCGACCGAGGTCCAGCTGATCGTGTCCGGTCACACGCACACGTACGTGAACACGGCGGTGAACGGGATTCCCATCGTCCAAGCGCGCAGCAACGGCACGGCATGGGGAGCGGCCGATCTGGTTGCGCGGGACGACGGCTCGCGCGGCTGGAAGGTCCGAGTCGAAACCGCCTATGCCGGCGGTGATCGGGGGGACCCCGCGCTGGAGCGCCTTCTCGACGCCTATCGCCCGCTCGTCGATTCACTCGCCGACCGTCCCGTCGCCGTGATGGCGGCGCCGCTCCCCCGGTCCAGTCCCGACCTCGCGCTCGGCCGCCTGCTCGCCGAGACGCAGCGGGTGGCCGCGGGCGCCGACGTCGGGATGATGAACTCGGGCGGCATCCGGGCCGACCTCCCGGCGGGCCCGGTCACCTACGGCCAGCTGTTTGAAGTCGAGCCCTTTCAGAACCGGGTCCTCCGCCTAACGATACCCGGCAGGACTCTCCGCGCGGTGGTCGAGCACACGCTCGGGTCGGGCCACCCCGCCGCCTTTGCCGGTCTTGTCATCCGGTCCGATTCGACCCGGCCGCCGGGCCGGCGGGTCGTCGATCTCCGCCTCGGCTCGGGCCGCGCGGTTCGGGACGGGGCGTGGTACACGCTCGGGGTGAGCGACTTTCTCGCGAGCGGCGGAGACGGCCTCACGATGCTGGTCGGCCGGCCCACCCACGATACGGGGCAGTACGACATCGATGCGCTGGTCGCCTGGCTCCGCCGGCAGCCCCAGCCGGTCGCCGTGCCCTCGAACGGTCGCTTCATTCCGGGACGCAAGCATGAGCGGATCGATCCCCGTCTTCATTGACGACCGCAAGGTCGAGGTCTCCGCCGGGACGACCGCCGAGGCTGCGGTCCGGCTCTGCGACGAGCGCGCGGCGGAGGCCCTCGCGCTCGGGAAAGCGTACCTCACCGACGGCCGCGGGATTCGGCTCGAGCCCGGCACGGTGGTGCGGGCCGGCGCGATCGTGCGGGTCGTCATGGCCTCGCCCCGCGGGTAGGCGATCGATGGTAACGCGCGAGCTGATCGAGCGGCTTCCCAAGGCCGAGCTGCACGTCCATCTCGACGGGTCGCTCCGTCCGGAGACGATGATCGATCTCGCGCGGATCAATCGGGTCGAGCTGCCCAGCCGCGACGCCGAGGCGCTCCGGCGTCATATGCTGGTCGACAACGCGCCGGACTTGGAGCATTTCCTCAAACGCTTCGACTTGACCGTGGCGCTCCTTCAGACGCCCGAGGCGATCGAGCGCGTCGCCTATGAGATGGTCGAGGATGCGGCGCGCGACAACGTGCGGTATATCGAGATCAGATATTCGCCGGAGCTGAGCACCAAACACGGGCTGTCGCACGCGGAGGTGATCGAGGCGGAGTACCGGGGCCTCGCTCGCGGCCAGGCGGACTTTGGAACCACCGCGCGGATCATTAACTGCTCGCTCCGGCACTATGCGCCGGCCGTCTCCGCGAGGATCGCCGAGGCTTCGGTGCAGGCTCGGTCGTCGGGTGTGGTCGGATTCGATCTCGCCGGCGGCGAGGCGGGCCGGCTTCCGGGTCCGCATGGACCGGCGTTCGACATCGCGCTGGTGGGCTATCTCGGGATCACGGTCCACGCGGGTGAGGCGGCCGGCGCTCCGTCGATCGACGAGGCGATCCGGCGGTGTCACGCGAACCGGATCGGTCACGGAACCCGGGCGTACGAGAGCCCGGCGCTCCTCGAATACCTCCGCGACCGGCAGACGTTGCTCGAGATCAATATCACGAGCAATCTGCAGACTCATGTCGTCGCGCGGCCCGAGCAGCATCCGGTGCGGCCCTACTTCGACCGCGGGCTCAACGTCACGCTCTGCACCGACAGCTGGCTCATGTGCGGCGTGAGGCTGACCGATGAGTACTGGCTCGCCCATCGCGCGCTCGGCTTTACGAGGGCCGAGATCGACCGGATGATCCTGAACGGGTTCGAGGGCGCCTTCCTGGCCTGGCCTGAGCGACAAGCCCTGGTTCACGCGGTCCGTGAGGAACTGGAGTCGATTCGATGATCGCTGCCCGTTTCCGGCGCTGGCTCACGGTCGTGATCTGCCTCACGATCGGCCTCGCGGCTTCGTGGACCCTTCCCGGCGTGTTTGGGCGGGGCGTGAACAAGATGATGGCGCAGCAGCCGCCGGCCGCCCCGCCGCCGGCCGTGCCCGCACCGGCGCCGACCCAGTTCAACGACACGCCCACCGGTTCCACGCCGCTCGCGACCCGGCTCACGGGCCTGATCGGGATGGCGCTCATCATCGGTATCGGGTACGCCTTCTCCCGAAACCGCCGGGCGATCAACTGGCGGGTGATCGGGCTCGCGCTCGCGCTCCAGGTGCTGTTCGCGATCTTCGTCCTCCGGGTCCCGTTAGGCCAGGATCTGTTCCGCGGGCTCGGCCGCTTCGTCACCGCGGTGCTCCACTATTCCTATGTCGGCTCCGCCTTCGTCTTCGGCGAGCTCGGCAAGCAGGACTCGAGCCTGGGCGTCATCTTCGCGTTCCAGTTGCTGCCCGCGATCATCTTCGTCTCCGCGCTCTTCGCCATCATGTACTACCTCGGCATCATGCAGCTCGTAGTACGGGCGTTCGCGGTGGTGATGAGCAAAGTCCTCCGCGCAAGCGGTGCCGAGAGCATGAACGTCGCGGCGTCGATCTTCATGGGACAAACGGAAGCCCCGCTCACGATCAGACCGTTCCTCGCCCGGATGACGCAGTCCGAGCTGATGACCGTGATGACCTCCGGCATGGCCCACATCTCCGGGTCGATCATGGCGGCGTATATCGCGTTCGGGGTCGAGGCGCGGCACCTTCTCACCGCGGTGATCATGACGGCTCCGGGCACGATCATGATGGCGAAGCTGTTCGAGCCGGAGACGGGCACGCCGGAGACGTTCGGCACCGCGAAGATCGACATTCCGAAGACCGACGTGAACCTGCTCGACGCAGCGGCCCGGGGGACGAGCGAGGGGCTCCAACTCATGCTCAACGTCATCGCGATGCTGGTGTCGTTCATCGCGCTGGTCGCGCTCACCAACGGGGCGATGAGCGCGATTCATGGGTGGGCGGGCTGGTTCCCCGAGAGCATGCAGACCGTGCTCGCCTGGGTCGGCCGGCCGATCGCGTGGGCGATGGGCGTGCCGTGGCACGACAGCGCCACCATCGGCGCGCTGTTAGGCACGCGGACCGTGCTGAACGAGTTCGTCGCCTTCTCGCAGCTCGGGCCGCTCAAGGCGACCCTCGACCCGCGCTCATTCACCATCGCCTCTTTCGCGCTGGCCGGCTTCGCCAACTTCAGCTCGGTCGGAATTCAGATCGGCGGGATCGGAGCCCTCGCGCCGACCCGGAAGGGCGATCTCGCCAAGCTCGGGCTCCGCGCAATGCTCGCGGGGACGCTCGCCAACTTCATGTCCGCGACGATCGCGGGGATTCTGTTATGATGGATCGCCCGGAGGACGCGAACATCGCGGCTGGGGCCGAAGCGATCTCGAGTCGCCTCGAAGGACGCGAGCCCACCGTCGCCCTCGTCCTCGGTTCAGGCCTCGCGGGGCTGGCCGATCGAATCGAGAATCCGGTCCGGATTGCTTACAGTGAGATTCCGGGCTGGTTCGTTCCCACGATTCTCGGCCACAAGGGCGAGCTGGTGATTGGGACGCTGGGCGGCCGCATGGTTATCGGTCAAAGCGGCCGGTTTCACCTGTACGAGGGCCACTCGGCGGACGATGCCGCGCTCCCGGTACGGGTCTTCCATCGCCTGGGGATTCGCACTCTGGTCGTGACAAATGCAGCCGGCGGGGTTCGCCGCCAGTACGGTGCCGGAACCGTCATGCTGATCGCCGACCATCTGAACCTCACGGGCCGGAACCCACTGGTAGGCCCCGTTCGCGCGGGCGAAGAGCGGTTTCCCGACATGACGGCGGCCTACGATCCTGCGCTCCGGAGCCTGGCGACCCAGGTCGCCGCGCGGGTCGGAGTGGTTCTTGCTGAAGGCGTCTACGCCGGTCTGCTCGGGCCGAGCTACGAGACACCGGCGGAGGTTCGCATGCTCGACCGCCTGGGCGCCGACGCGGTCGGCATGTCGACCGTGCTCGAGGTGATCGCCGCTCGCGCGCTCGGGATTCGGTGCCTCGGGTTTTCGCTGGTGACGAATCCCGGCGCCGGCTTGAGCGCCGCGATGCTCTCGCATCTCGAAGTAATGGAGGTCGCCGGCGCCGCCGGGAAGGAAGTCGCCCGCATCATCGAGGCGGTATTGGCTGATGACGAGTTCGCTCGCTACTCTGATTCGTGACCTCCACCGGCGCCGGGGCCGCGAGCGGCGCCAGCTGGCCGTGGCGGAAGGCGTTCGCCTGGTTGAGGAAGTTCTCCGCTCGAAGACTCCGGTGCGCGGTGTGGTGACGAGCCCGGCTCTCGACACCACGGCTCGCGGCGCCGAGCTCAAGCGGGTGCTCATCGCGCTCGCGGGCAAGTACGAAGAGGTGGACGATCGCGCGCTCACGGAGCTCGCGTCGACCGAGCATCCGCAGGGCGTCATCGTAGTGATCGAGCCCAAGGTCTGGACATTGGACGATATCCAGCTCGGCAAGGACAGCGTCACCGTGGTGCTCGACGGGGTCCAGGACCCGGGCAACGTCGGGACGATCGTTCGGACCGCGTTCGCGCTCGGAGCGGCGGGTGTGATCGCGCTTCCGGGGACGGTCGAGCTCACGAACCCCAAGGTGCTCCGCGCCGGGATGGGTGGCGGCTTCCGGCTTCCGACGGTGGCGGCGTCGCCGGAAGAGCTCGAGCCGTGGCTGGCGCGGCACTCGGTCGGCCTCGTGGTCACGGCGCCCGACGGCGTCCGGCTGCCTGACGCCAAGCTCCGCGGGCGGCTCGCGCTCGTCCTGGGTAACGAGGGCGCCGGGGTGAGCCCGTGGGCGGGAAGTCGCGCCGCGCACCGGTTAGGCATCCCGATCCAGCCCGGGGCCGAATCGCTCAACGTGGCGGTGGCCGCCGGTATTCTCCTCTACGGAGTGACTCGTGACCGATAAGATGGTGCTCGGCATTTTCGGCGGCTTCCTCGGCGCGGTGCTGGGAAGCTTCCTCAACGTCTGCATCGTCCGGCTTCCCACGGGGGAGTCGGTGGTCCAGCCGCGGTCGCGCTGCCCGAAGTGCGGATACCAGCTCCAGTGGTTCGACAACATTCCGGTCGTGTCATGGCTGCTGCTGAGGGCCCGGTGCCGCAAGTGCGGGGAACCGATCAGCCCGCTCTATCCGCTGGTCGAGCTTGCAGTGGCGCTCGTGTGGGCCGGCATGGCGCTGCACTACGGCCTCGCGGCCGAGGCGCTCAGGGGCGCGCTGTTCGGGACGCTGCTCATCGGTGTCGCGGTCACCAACGCGCGCGAGTACATCATCCCCAACGAGTTTACGTTAGGCGGCGTGGTGATCGGGCTCCTCTTCGCGGCCGTGGGCGGCGGGAACGCGCTGCTCCAGTCGGCGCTCGGTGCGGCGGTCGGGTTCGGGCTGCTCTGGCTGGTCGGGCGGCTCTCCTCCTGGCTCTTCAAGGAAGACGCGATGGGCGAGGGGGACATCAGGATGATGGCGATGGTCGGGGCCTTTCTCGGCTGGCACGGCGTCCTCCTCACCGTCTTCCTTGGCGGGTTAGGAGGGAGTCTCCTGTTCGTGCCGCTCCGGATCGTCGCCAAGAAACAATTCCTGGTTCCGTTCGGTGTGTTCCTCGCGATCGGCGCCGCGGCGACCTACTTCGTGGGGCCGGCGATACTCACCTGGTATCAGCGACTCCTGGGGACGGCGTGACCCGTCCGGCTCGCCGGTTAGGCAGCCTCCGAGCGCGGTGCCGAGCCGCTCGACGCTGCGCGGCCGGCTACGGAGCCTCCCGTGAACGATAGCGTGCTGCTCGGCGCAATCGGCGCCGTCGGGGGCGCCGTGGTCGGGAGATTCCTCAACGGCTGGATCGTCCGGCTGCCGGAGAGCGACTCGGCGAAGCCGGGCTCGCGCTGTCCCAAGTGCGGACATCAACCCCGCTGGATGGACAAGGTTCCGATCCTCTCGTGGCTGCGGCTCGGCGGCAGGTGCCGGGTGTGCCGCCATCCGATGCATCGGTTCGAGCCGCTGGTCGAGCTCGCGATGGCGGTGCTGTGGGCGGGCATGGCCGTCCACTTCGGCTGCACGCTGGAAGCGCTTGGTGGGGCCGTCTTCGGCACGCTGCTGACCGGCATCGTCATGACCGACGCGCGGGTGCAGATCATCCCGGACGAGTTTTCGCTGGGCGGGCTCGTGCTCGGCCTCCTGTTCGCGGCTGTGATGGGTGGACCGGCGGCGACCGACGCGCTCCGGGGGGCGGCCGTCGGCTTTGGCCCGCTGTGGCTGATCGGAGGGCTGGCCTCGTGGCTCCTGAAGAAGGACGCGTTAGGTGGGGGCGATCCCAAGATGATGGCGATGGTCGGCGCCTTCCTCGGCTGGCAGGGCGCCCTGCTCACCATCTTCCTCGGCGCGCTCACGGGAACGCTCGTGTTCGCGCCGCTCAGGCTCTTCTCCAAGCGAGAAGTGTTGATTCCTTTCGGCGTGTTTCTCGCGATCGGCGCCGCGACGACCTACCTGGTCGGGCCGGAGATTCTCGCCTGGTATCGAGGGTATTTGGGGGTGGCGCCATGAAGCTCTGGTCAGTGGCAATTCCGGCGGTTCTGATTGCGGCCTGCCGAGGCAGTGCGCCGGGAAAGACCGATGCCGGCGAGCTTGCGGCGACCGTCGATACGTTGCGCGGCCTGGTGGAGACCGCGGTCGGGCTCAAGTTCGATCATCCGCCCAAGTTCGCGGTCCGGACCCGCGACGAGGTGAAGGTCTTCCTCAAGGGCAAGATGGACGCCGAGTTTCCCCCGGAAAAAGTCGAAGGCGCCGAGGCGACGTATAAGCTGCTCGGGCTGATCCCTGACACGCTGTCGCTCAAGACGCTGCTGCTCGCGCTCTACTCCGAGCAGGTCGCCGGCTACTACGATCCCGAGACCAAGACGCTGTACGCCGTGCGGACCGACCACAAGGACCAGGACCGCCTCATCCTCGCCCACGAGCTGGTTCACGCGCTGCAGGATCAGCGGCTCCCGCTCGACTCGCTGCTCCATAGAGCCACGACCAGCGATCGGCAGGCCGCCATGCAGGCCGTCTTCGAGGGCCACGCGACGATTGCGATGATCGGCGTGATGACGCCCGGCCTCGACGTCGTCAAGAACGGGGCGTTCTGGCAGAGCTATCGGGACCAGGTCAAGTCGTCGCAGACCTCGATGAAAGTGTTTGCCTCGGCGCCGCTCATTC
>JBDTOH010000221.1:0-8867 GCA_039933355.1 Gemmatimonadota bacterium
GAGGCGGCCAAAGGCGAGGAGCAGCGGCTCCATAACGTCAACGAGGCGGTTCGCCGCCAGTTCCTCGGTTACGTCGCCGCGTACCGCGCGCTGCTCGACCGCCAGCGCGGCGAGCTCGAAGCGACCACGGCCGCAATGACCCCCGGCCACCGGACCGATCAGGAAGCGCACGACCAGCCCGCATGACCGCGTCGCGCCCGACCCTTCCCGCCTGGCCTTCCGGCAGCGCCGACACCTTGGAACAAGAGGTGCTGGCGCGGTGGAGTCGCGACGACCTGTTCGGCCGGGTTCAGCGAGCCCACGCGGGCGCCAAGCCGTTCGTGTTCTTCGAGGGACCGCCCACGGCTAACGGCCGGCCCGGCATTCACCACGTGTTCAGCCGGACCATCAAGGACCTGTTCTGCCGCTTCCGCTCGATGCAGGGGCGCGAAGTGACCCGGATCGCGGGCTGGGACACCCACGGCCTTCCGGTCGAGATCGAAATCGAGAAAAAGCTCGGCCTCAAGGGCAAGAAGGACATTGAAGCATACGGCGTCGAAGCGTTCAACACGCTCTGCCGTGAGAGTGTCTTCACGTACCGGCAGGACTGGGAAGCGCTCTCGGACCGGATCGGCTACTGGCTCGACTACGATCATCCCTACATCACGTGCGAGCCCCGCTACATCGAATCGGTCTGGTGGCTGCTCAAGCGGATGCACGAGAAGTCCCTGCTCATCCGGGGCCATCGGGTGCTGCCCTATTGCCCCCGGTGCGGCACGGTGCTGTCGAGCCATGAGCTGTCGTTAGGCTACGAGGAAGTTCGCGACAAGTCGGTCTACGTCACCTTCGCGCTCGAGGACGGCAGTGGTCGCGAGCTCGTCGTGTGGACGACAACGCCGTGGACGTTGCCCTCGAACGTGGCCGTCGCGGTGCATCCCGACGGCGAGTATGGCACGTACCGTATGTCGGACGGGCGCCTGCTCGTGCTCGCGACCGATCGAGCGGAGGTGCTGGCCACGTCGGGCACCAAGCCGGACGATCCTCCGGCGGCCGCGTTGATCGAGACCTTTCCCGGGAGCCGACTGGTCGGCCTCCGATACCGGCGGCCGCTCGACGTCGTGCCGCTTCCACCGGACCGGGTCCACACCGTGGTCCTCCCGGGGGATTTCGTCACCGCGAAGGACGGGTCCGGCCTTGTTCACATGGCGCCGGCCTTCGGCTCCGACGACTTCCGCATGGGACAGGAGCATGGCCTTGCGCTGCTTCGTCCAGTGGCGCCGGATGGAACCTTCCAGGGGACGAGCTGGCCCGAGCTCGAAGGCAAGCTCGTCACCGCCGATGAGACGAATGAGTTGATCATCCGGCGTCTCAAGGCCGAGGGTCACCTCCTCAAGACCGAGCAGCACGTGCACAGCTATCCGCATTGCTGGCGCTGCGGGAGCAAGCTGATCTACTACGCCAAGGACTCCTGGTTCGTGAAGACCTCGGCGGTGAAAGACCGGATGCTCGAGCTCAACGCGAAGATCAACTGGCAACCGCCCGAGGTGGGGACGGGCCGCTTCGGTGAGTGGCTGGCCGGGAACGTGGACTGGGCGCTCTCGCGCGACCGGTATTGGGGAACGCCGCTTCCCGTGTGGGTGAGCGACGCCGACCCTAACGTCATCGAAGTGATCGGGAGCTTCGAGCAGCTCGAGGCGAAGATCGGCCGGAAGCTGCCCGACGGATTCGACCCGCACAAGCCGTTCATCGACGCCTACACGTGGCCGGCCGCGGGTGGCGGGACGATGCGGCGCGTCCCCGAGGTCATCGACACCTGGTTCGACTCGGGCTCGATGCCGTACGCGCAGTGGCACTATCCGTTCGAGGGGAAAGCCGAGTTTGAGCGCCACTTCCCGGCCGACTATATCTGCGAAGGCGTCGATCAGACCCGGGGCTGGTTCTATTCGTTGCTCGCGATCGCCACAACGGTCTTCGACGAGGCGCCCTATCGGAACGTCGTCGTGAACGAGCTGGTGCTCGATGCGAGCGGCCAGAAGATGTCGAAGACCCGCGGCAACGCGGTCGATCCATGGGAGATGATCGGCCGCTTCGGCGCCGACGCGGTCCGGCTCTATCTGCTCGCCTCGAGCCAGGTGTGGCTCCCGAAGCCGTTCGACGCGCAGGCGATCCCCGACGTGGCCGGTGGGTTCCTGAACACCCTTCGCAACACGTACACGTTCTACACGCTCTACGCCGGCGACGGCGCCTCGGGCTCGCCGGGGGCCGGCCGCCCGATGCCTAACGACCTCGACCGGTGGATCTCGAGCCGGTTGGCGGGCACCGTCGCCGCGGTCAACGAGGCCTTCGAGGCGTACGATGCGACCATTGCGGTCCGCTCCCTGATCGAGTTTGCCGACGATCTCTCGAACTGGTACGTCCGGCTGAGCCGGGCCCGGTTCTGGGCGCCCGACCGGGAGGCCGACCCCGCTGCGGTCGCGACTCTCCGCGAGGCCCTCGTCACCGTCGCGCGGTTGCTGGCTCCGGCCGCGCCGTTCGCGAGCGACTGGCTTCACCACGCCCTCACGGGTGAGTCGGTGCACCTGGCCCTGTTTCCGGTCCCCGGCCGCCCGCGCGACGAGGCGCTCGAGGCGGCCATGGCGGCCGTCCGCCGGCTCGCGTCGCTCGGCCGGAGCGCCCGCGAAGCCGGCAACCTCCGCGTCCGTCAGACGTTAGGCGCGCTTCGGGTCTCGGTCCCGGCCGGGATCGACGGTCCCCGGTTTCGAGAGCTGCTGCCGCTTCTGGCCCAGGAAGTGAACGTCAAGGCCGTCGAAGTGATGTCCTCCGACGCGGAGCTGGTCGAGCTCAAGGCAAAGGCCAACTTCAGGAGCCTGGGCAAGCGGTTCGGGAAGCGGACGCCTGAGGTGGCGGGCGCGGTTCAGGGTCTCACCCCCGACCGGCTGCGCGAGCTCGAGGCCGGGCGGACGGTGTCGGTGCTCCTCAGCGAGGAGTCGTTTGAAATCGGTCCCGACGATGTCATGGTCGAGCGGCAGGTCAAGACCGATTGGCTGGTACAGTCGAGCGGCGCCTTCGTCGCGGCGGTCGATCCGACGCTCACGGACGAGCTCAGGAGCGATGGGCTCGCCCGCGAGATCGTGAGCAGGGTCCAACGTCTCCGGAAGGATGCCGGCTACGAATACTCGGCACGGATCGTGTTGGCGATAGCCGGGCCGCCCGAGGTGCTCGACGCGGTGCGGAGGCATCAGCAGATGATCGAGCACGAAACATTGGCCAAAGAAGTCGTGTTTGGGACGCTCAATGGACGAGCCGACGCGGCAGATACCGTCGAACTCGACGGACACACAGTGACGATCGCAGTGACTCGGATGAAGGCCGAGTAACGGACATGGGAACCAAGAAGGGAACCGGAACCGCAATGAACAAGAAGCAGCTCACTCACATCGAGCAGCGTCTCAAGGAAGAGCGGGCGCGCGTGATGAAAGAGCTCGGCTACTACGACGACGCGTTCAACGCCTCGCTGCAGTCATCTGACGGCGATCTTTCGTCCTATTCGTTTCACATGGCCGACCAGGGTACCGACACGATGGAGCGGGAGAAGCAATTCCTCTTTGCGTCGCAGGAAGGCCGCTACCTCTGGCACGTGAATCAGGCGCTCCGCCGCCTTTATAGCTCGCCCGACACGTTCGGAAAATGCCACTCGTGCGGCCAGGAGATCAGCTTCGAACGGCTCGATGCGCTCCCCCACGCGCGGCTCTGCATTTCTTGTAAGGAAAAGGAAGAGGATGAAAAGCGGCGCTGATTTCCGCCGTTTGTTCTGGCCGATCGCGGCAGGCTGGCTGATTCTCGACGTCGTCACGAAGCGGATCGCCGAGGGGCGCCTGCGCTCGTTTCCACCTGACCAGGTGATCGGCGACTGGCTGCAGCTCAGGCTGGTCTACAACCAGGGGGCTGCGTTCGGGCTCAATCTCGGCGAGTACTCGCGCTGGATCTTTCTTGCGATCGCGGTCGCCGCCGTCGGCTTCGTGGTCCGGATGGCGCGGCAGAGCGAGCCCGGCGACTTGCTCCGCCAGATCGCGGCGGCGCTCGTAGTGGGCGGCGCGGCGGGGAATGCGATCGACCGGATCCGAAGCACGGCCGGGGTCGTCGACTTCATCGACGTCGGTATCGGTCCGACCCGGTGGCCCACTTTCAACGTCGCCGACATCGGGGTGAGCTGCGGGGCCGTCGCGCTCGCGATTTCGTTCTGGCTCGAAGACTCCCGGCGCGAGCGGGCCGCCGCGGCCTCGTCAGCGGGTTAGGGTAATTTCTGTCGCTGGTCGCCTTCTCCGTCGCCGCGCCGGTCACTGAGCGACTCGATCGTTTCCTCGCCGATCAGCTGAGCTTCTCCCGGACCCAGGTCGGCCGGCTCGTGGCCGACGGGCGCGTCAAGGTGAACGGCGAGGTTGCCCGCGCGTCGCGGCTGCTCGCCGCCCGCCAGCAGATCGAAGTGGACATTCCCGACGACGCCCCCCTCCGCGTTCTCACCCCGCATCCGATCGATCTCAAGATCGAGTTCGAAGACGAGCATCTCGCGGTTCTCGACAAGCCGGCCGGGCTCGTCGTGCATCCGGCTCCTGGGCACTGGGACGACACCCTGGTCAACGCGCTCGTCGCCAGGGGCACGTCGCTCTCGAGCAGCGGCGACGGCCGGCCGGGGATCGTGCACCGACTCGACCGCGACACGTCGGGTCTCATGGTCATCGCCAAGAGCGATCTCGCGCATCGACGGTTAGGCGCGGCCATCGCGGCCCGGCGAGTCCATCGCGCCTACGCGGTGCTCGCCTGGGGCCACCTGGCGGAATCTCCACTGGACGTATCGGTGCCGGTCGGCCGGCACCCCACCGACCGCAAGCGGATGATCCACCGGCCGGATGGCCGGACCGCGCGCACCAGCCTTTCAGTCGTCGCCCGATTCGAAGTTGCGGAGCTGCTCCGGGCCGAACTCCACACCGGCCGCACTCATCAGATCCGGGTGCACCTCGAACACATCGGCCACCCTGTCGTCGGTGACCTCGTCTACTCGGGCGGCGGGCCCCGCCGGATTTCGGGGGCGGCGCGCGCGCACGCGGAGCGGCTCAGTCACGCGACCACTCGTCAGGCCCTGCACGCCGCGGAGCTTCGTTTCCGGCATCCCATTACGGGGTCTGCCCTGGCGTTCCGAAGCGAATGGCCCGCAGATCTGAGCGGGCCCCTCGACCTGCTGCAGACGCTTGCAGGCCACGTTGCTCCGCCTATGCCTCTGACATATCTTGGGTTTTTCGCAGGATCAAATGACTGATTCTGCACCGGCGCGAATTCTGCTGTGTAGGGTGGGTGCGCAAAAGTTTGGCTTGCAGTTAGATGCCGTCAAAGAGGTATGTACGGACCTGCCGGTGGTTCGGATGCCAGGGGTTGCGGTGGTCGTCGAAGGTGTCGCAAACGTGCGCGGTACGGTGGTCACCGTGCTCTCCGGAGCGGCCCTGATCGGCCAGGAAGGCCCTCCGGGACCCCGCGGTGACTGGCTCGTGGTGCTCCGCAGCCGGAACGGCCGCGTGGCGCTGGCGGTCGATGAAGTCGAAGACTTCGGCGCCTCAACGGGCGTCCCGATCCTGGACATAGAGGCCCTGCTCCGGCCCCTCTTTCCGGGCGGTCGCTAGAGCGCCCAGGACTCTTGCATTTCATGGCCGGTCGTCGCGCTTCGCTCGAAGGGCGGGCGGCCAACCACATCGCGGAGGATTACGTGGCCCAACGGGTACTTGTCTGTGACGATGCGATCTTCATGCGGACGATGATCGCGGACATCCTGACGCAAGCGGGCTTCGAAGTAGTCGGGGAAGCGGAGACCGGCGAGCAGGCGATCGAGAAGTATCGCCAGCTCAAGCCCGACCTCGTCACCATGGACATCGTAATGCCGGCGATGGGGGGGATCGAAGCGGTGCGGGAGATCTGCAAGGAGGACCCCGAGGCCAAGGTCCTCATGTGCAGCGCGATGGGCCAGCAGGCGCTCGTGGTGGAAGCGATTCAGGCCGGCGCGAAGGATTTCGTCGTCAAGCCGTTCCAGCCGTCACGGGTTTTGGAGGCGGTCCAGCGCCTGTTGGGGTGACGCGGTGGATGTCGCCCGCTACACCCTACTCTTTCTCACCGACAGCCGCGACCATTTGCGCCGGAGCAGCGCGCTCCTGCTGGACTGGGAGCGCCATCCCGCATCGGTCGAACCGGTCGCGGAGCTCTTTCGTGCGTTCCATTCGATCAAGTCGTCCGCGGCGACCATGGGATTCTCCGGGATCGCGGACCTCGCCCACGCCGCTGAGAACTTGCTGGAGGCCGTCCGGCGCGGGGAGCGGGCAAGCTCGAGCGGCGTCCTAAGGCTCCTGCTCAAGGCAGTCGACGTTCTCGATGTCGCGGTCGAAGCGGTGGCGACCGGGGGCGGAGAGGATACCGACGCGGCCGCCCTCGCGGAGGCGCTAACCCGAATGGCCGGCACCGGGCAACCTCCGGTCGCGCCCGTGCCGGCACCGAAACCCCAGCGGGTGACGCGGCCGGCGACTCGCCAGGCTATCCGCTCGGTCCGGATCGACCCGGTACGGCTCGACGAGCTGATGAGCCAGGTCGGCCAGCTCGTAGTTTCCCGCAACCGGCTCGAGGTGCTGGTCTCGGCCCAGGTTGGCACCGAGCTCGAGTCCGTGACCAGCCGGATCGGGTCGCTGGTACGGGCGATGCACACGGGCGTGCTGCGAGCCCGGCTGGCCCCATTGGGAGAGTTGTTCGAGCGGCTTCCCCGAGTGGTGCGCGACCTCGGCGTCGAGCTCGGCAAGTCGGTCCGGCTCGAGCTCGTCGGCGAGGGGATCGAGCTCGATCGCGGCATGCTCGAGGATCTCGTCGATCCGATCGTGCACTTGCTTCGGAATGCCGTGGACCACGGGATCGAGACGGCGGAAGTCCGAACCCGATCGGGCAAACCGGCAGAGGGCAAGATCGTGATTCGGGCGGAACGGCGCCGGGACACGGTCGTGATTCGCTTGTCGGACGACGGGCGCGGAGTCGACCGCGACGCTGTGCGGCGCCGCGCCGTGCTCGAGAACATGCTGCCGGGCGAAGCTCCGGAGCTCGATGACGGCCTCCTCCTCGCGCTGATCGCGAGGCCCGGTTTCACGCTCAAGGACCAGGTGACGACGGTGTCCGGCCGGGGGGTGGGAGTGGACGTCGCGCTCCAAAAGATCCGGAGCCTGGGAGGCCGAATGGATCTGAGCACGGTGCCGGGCAAGGGGACGGTATTCACGCTCACCTTTCCGCTCACCACTGCGATCCAGCGGGTCCTCCTGGTCGGGGTGTCGCCGGAACGGTACGCGATTCCGTTCCGCCACCTGGCCGAGGCTGTCCGGGCAGCGCCTGCGGGCAACGGCACGTTTAGTTTTCGCGGCGAGACGCTCCCTCTGGTCGAGCTCCGGTTGGTCACCGGTGCCCCGGGAAGGGTGTCCGCGGCGGAGCGCCCGGTGCTGGTGCTGGATCTGGGCGACCGGCGCGGTGCGCTGGCGGTGGACACTTTGCTGGGACAGCACGACGTAGTCGTGGAACGGATCGAGGAGCCGGCCGAGACGCCGCGCTGGCTCTCAGGCGCAACCATCTTGCCAGATGGCGCTCCGGCGTTGCTGCTCGATCCCGCGGCGCTGTTTTAGGGAGAACAATCGGCATGGTCGACATCCAGCGGCTCTCGGACCTCGAGCGCGACGCGCTCCGCGAGGTGGCCAACATCGGCGCGGGTCATGCCGCGACCGCACTGTCGCAGATGACCGGGCGGCGCATCATGATCGACGTGCCCGAGGTGGCGGTGAAGCGCCTCGAGGACGCGGTCGAGCTGGTCGGCCCGCCTAACACGATCGTGGCGGCGATCCTGATGCACGTGATGGGAGACCTCACCGGCCGCACCCTGGTCGTCCTGCCGGAGGACGCCGCCCGCGACCTCTGCTCGCTCCTGCTCCGCCGGCCCTCGCCGCCCGGCCCGGGATTCGATGAGATGCACCAGTCGACCCTCAAGGAGACCGGGAACATTCTCTGCAGCGCGTACCTCAATGCGCTCTCCGACTTCATGGGCATGATGCTGGTGCCGTCGGTACCGGCCCTCGTCGTCGATCAGGCGGGTGCCGTGCTCACGACAGCCTATCTCAACTTCGGCAACGCGCGGGACTACGTGATCTGTGTCGAGACCTCGTTCCATATCGAAGGCTCGGTCCACCGGCTCAACGGGCAGTTCATCCTGATGCCGGACCTGGTCGCCCTCAACTCGATCTTCGACGCCATTCGCCTGGCGCGGTAACATGATGATGGCGGCCCCTTCGGAACGGGATTTGAGCGTCCTGCGCTCGCTTGCGCGCCGGATCGATCCTTCGGATCCGGGTGCCCATAACAATCTCGGCGTCTTGTACTATGAGCGCGGTTTGGTCGCCGAAGCCATCGCCGCGTTCGGGCGGGCGCTCGAGCTCGATCCCAACATGCGGGTCGCGCAGGACAACCTCCAGAGCGTCCAACGGGATACCGGGTACTACGACCGGCGGATCGCCGAGCTCCACGAGGAACTGGTTCGTCGGCCGGCCGATCGCCAGGTCCGCCTCGATCTGGGGCGTGCGTATCTGGCCCTCGGACAGCACGACCGCGCGGTCGAGCAGTTCGAGAGCCTGCTGCGGGGCCAGCCGGCTGACGGCACCGCGCTGGTGCACCTCGGCCTCTTGGCGCAGGCCCGGGGCCGCCAGGACGACGCCTGCGACTGGTTCCGCCGGGCGGCCAAAGCCGAGCCCAAGAGCACCGTCGCCCGGCTCTACCTGGGGCAAGCGCTCTATAACCAGGGCCTCCTCGACGAAGCCCTCGACGTGCTCACC
>JBDTOH010000222.1:0-8867 GCA_039933355.1 Gemmatimonadota bacterium
CACCGTGAACCCGACCGGCGGATTCGCCGGCGCCGTCGCGCTGACGGCCACCGGCACCGTGACCGGACTCACCGCGGCATTCAATCCCCTGAGCGTCACCAGCCCAAACACCTCGACGCTCACGCTGACCGCAACCAGTGGCCTCGCGGTCGGCGCCTATCCCATCGTGCTCCACGGCAACTCGACCGGGCTCGCCGAGCAGGTCGTCAACCTGACCGTCAACGTGAACGCTCCGAGCGGGAGCGGCAATGTGACGGTGAGCTTTGCCGGCTGCAACGCCACCCTGAAGGCCGTATGGCTGGCCTACCAGGACGGCAACGGCGCCTGGACCAGGGTGATTGGGACGAACGACGTGTATCAGTTCAACATCGCCCAGAGCAAGGCCGGCGTCGCCTACGTGGTGCTCGGCACGGGCACCGCCTCCAGCCTGAGAGTGTTCTACTACTCCCAGTCCGAGATCACGTCAGCGCCGCTCACCTTCTGCGTACCCGCGACCATCAAGACGCTCAACGGCACGGTCGCAAACCTCAGCGGCATCGGAACCTTTGCCGACATCTCCTTCGGCGGCACCACTATAGCCGCCCTCGCCAACGGCCCGTTCCAGATCACCACCGCCAAGGATGGGCTCAACGATCTGGTGGGCTGGATGCACAGCTCCACTGCTCCGTCGACGGATCGCGGCTTCATCAACCGAGGTCTCAACCCAGCCAACAACGGCTCGCTCGGCACGGTGGACTTCACCGGCGCCAATTCGTTCGCCGCGCTCGCTGCGGCGGTGACCGTGACGAACTCGCTGGGAGGCGCCGAGCAGTTAGTCCAAGGCATGGCCTACTACACCGGGACCGGGGCCAACGCGTGCACCACAGCCCAGCTCTATTCGTCTGCGGGCGTGACCACGCCGAATCTCACGGTCTATGGCGTGCCGGCGGCCAACCAGGTCGCCACTGACTACCACAGCATTTCGATCTTTGCGCACATAACCGGCACCGGCACGCGCATCCTCCAGGAGGATTTCCAGGACCTCACGACCCGAGCCGCGCAGCCGTTCGCGCTACCTCCAGCGTTGGCTCCGACCGTGACGGACGCGGGCGGGCCCTACAAACGGCTCATGCTCGTGCTCCCCCGACCGGCGGAGTACAACTTGGTCGCGGGACTCCAGTACTTCAGCACCGCGAGCAAGATCGTGGCGCTCACCGCCACGAACGGGTGGATCGGCGGCTCCACCGCGACGTTGACCACACCGGACCTCTCGGCGCTGGCGGGCTGGGACAATACCTGGGTCCCCGCCACCGCCGACGTGGTGTCGTGGTCTGCCATCGCGAACGGCGAGAGCGGGACGGCGTGTACGAGCGGACACCGGTTCGTGTCGGCCGTGGCGAACGGGTCTCTCTGAGCTTCAGTTAGGCTGTAACAGGGCGAAGGGTCGGCCGAGTGGCCGGCCCTTTCGCTTGCCCCACTTACTGGTTCACTTGACAAAAGACGATATTTAGCCGAGACTAACTCGTCGCGCGCAGGATTCCGCACGATCGCACCGAGCGCACTTCACGTACATCGAGCCCCGAGATCGATGCAGGCCACGCACCGCAAACCGAGCCCCCGTCTAACCCGGTCCGTCGAGGACTACCTGAAGGTCATCTATCATCTTTCCGACCGCGACGGCTGCGCCTCCACCGGCGGAATTGCCGCCGAGCTCGAGGTCGCGGCTCCGTCGGTGAGCGGTATGCTCAAGCGCCTGTCCGAAGCGGAGCTGATCAAGTACGTGCCCTACCGGGGCGTCGAGCTCACCCGCGAAGGCCGCAAGGCGGCCGTCAAGATGGTCCGCCGCCACCGCATCATCGAGCTCTACCTCACCAAGCACCTCGACTACCACTGGGACAACGTGCATCCCGAGGCCGAACGGCTCGAGCACGCGGTGTCGGACGAGCTGATCGAGAAGATGGCGGTGGTGCTCGGAAACCCGCGCTACGATCCGCACGGTGATCCCATTCCGACGGCCGCCGGCGAGATCGAAGCCACCGATCTCGTTCCGATCACCGCGGCGATGATCGGCGTGAAGCTCGAGCTTCGCCAGGTCGCGACCCAGGAACCGGATCGCTTACGCTATTTGGCGGAGCAGGGCCTGACGCCGGGCGTGCGCCTGACGGTGACCGCGCGCCAGCCGTTCAACGGTCCGATCACGCTCTCCCTCGGCGCCTCGGCGGCGAAACGGGTGATCGGCACCGAGCTCGCGAACGTCTTGTGGTGCCGGGAAGTGTAGGCCGATACTCATGGCTTCCCTTCCCGATCCCAGCGTCGTTCCCCCGGCACCCGATCCCGGGTGGCAGCGTCCGCGCCTAACGCCGAGCCTCGCGGAGGTGTACCGTACCATCCCGGTGGCCGGGTCGTGGTGGCGGAAGGCGTTCGCGTTCGCCGGTCCAGGCTACCTGGTGGCGGTCGGATACATGGACCCCGGCAACTGGGCGACCGACCTCGCCGGCGGGTCCAAGTTCGGCTACACGCTGCTCAGCGTGGTGCTGATCTCCAACCTGATGGCGATCCTGCTCCAGGGCCTCGCGTCCAAGTTGGGAATCGTGACGGGCCGCGACCTGGCGCAGGCGTGCCGCGACCACTACTCGCGCCCCGCATCGATCGCGCTCTGGGTGTTGTGCGAAATCGCGATCGCGGCGTGCGATCTGGCCGAGGTCATCGGCTCGGCGATCGCGCTCAACCTCCTGTTCGGGCTCCCGATCACCTGGGGGATTCTGATCACGTCGCTCGACGTGCTTCTCGTGCTGCTCCTCCAGAACAAGAGCTTCCGGTTGCTGGAAGCGCTGGTCGTGGCCCTGATCGTGATGATCGCCGGGTGCTTCCTGTTCGAGATCGTCATCTCGAAGCCCGACCTCTTCGGAGTGTTGTCGGGCTTCGTGCCGTCTCCTTCCATCCTGGCGGACAAGGAGAAGCTCTACATCGCGATCGGAATCCTCGGCGCGACGGTCATGCCGCACAACCTGTACCTCCACTCGTCGGTGGTGCAGACCCGCCGGTATGAAGAGAGCCCGGCCGGGAAGCGGATGGCGGTGCGGTATGCGTTCGTCGATTCGACCATCGCGCTGTCGCTGGCCCTGTTCATCAACGCGGCGATCCTCATCGTCGCCGCGGCCACGTTCCACACCACGGGCCACACGGAGGTGGCCGAGATCCAAGATGCGTACAAGCTGCTGACGCCGCTGCTCGGAGTCGGCGGAGCCAGCGCGGTCTTCGCGCTCGCGCTGCTCGCATCCGGGCAGAACTCGACGCTCACGGGAACGCTCGCCGGCCAGATCGTGATGGAGGGGTTCCTCAACATTCGAATTCGCCCGTGGCTCCGGCGGTTGATCACGCGGCTGATCGCCATTGTCCCCGCGGCCATCACGGCTATCTTCTTCGGCGAACGCGGGACGGCCAAGCTGCTGATCCTGAGTCAGGTGATCCTGAGCCTGCAGCTCTCGTTCGCCGTCTTCCCACTGGTCAACTTTACGTCGGACCGCCAGAAGATGGGTGAGTTCGTGAACCGCCCCTGGGTCAAGGGACTCGCCTACACCGTCGCCGTGGTCATTGCCCTGCTCAACGCGTGGCTTCTCATCGGAATCTTCCGGGGTTGATCAGCCGATGTTCCTCCGAATCCTGGTACCGCTCGAGAACTCCCCCACCGACGAGACCATCCTCGCTCGGGTGCAGACGCTGGCCCTTCGGCTCGGCAGCTCGCTGGTGCTGCTCCATGTCGCCGACGGTTGGGTCGCGCGGAACATCAAGGAGCTCGTCCTCCGCGAGTCCGAGGAGATGCGGAAGGACCGGGCATACCTCGAGGAGATATCGGAGCGCCTGGAACGGGAGGGGCTCAACGTGGACGCGGTGCTCGCCGCCGGCGATCCGGCCAAGGAGATTGCCGCCGCTGCCGAGCGCGAAGGGTGTGACCTGATTGCGATGGCGACGCACGGGCACCGGCTGCTGGACGACCTGGTCAAGGGCAGCACGGCCACGGCGCTCCGCCACGCCACGAAGATCCCCATTCTGATGGTGCGGGCCTAACGCTTCCGGCCTCCTGCTCCCAGGCTTGGGAGCAGCGTCCTCCACCGTTACTCCGAGCTCCGTTCCCGGAATCAGAGCGACATCTGGACGTTAGGTAGGGCTCGGCCAAGAGCGGCTACCGCTTGCTCCGGGTCAGCCGCGCCGCGCGAGGCTTTCGGTCACGCTTCGCGGGGAGTGCGGCGGCCGGCTCGTTGGGTCCGCCGAGCAGCCGAAAGAGCGTCTCGATCGTGCCGGCGGTAAACGCGCCGGGTGTCTCCGCCAGCCCTCGCAGGATACCGCGGGCGAGAATCCCCATGAGCCCGAGCAGCTCGCCCGACTCGAACGGCGGGGACGCGCCCTGTGCGACGTTCACCGCCTCGAACCGCGCCGGGAGGTCCTGCCACTCCGGATCGGATCGCTTGATTCGCCACCGGGACCGCGGGTTCCGGAGCAGCTCGAGGCTCAGCTCGAGATCGAGCAGCACCGTCTCTCGGGGCACCTTCCCCGCGAGCTCGGCCAGCGAGCGCCCCATGATGGCGAGTCGCTCCGGGAGCGGGATATCGGGCCGGAGAAGCGGGGCCGGGTCGATGAACACCACGTGCCGCTCGAAGATGGCGTCGAAGAGCGCGCGCTTGTTCGGGAAGCTCGCGTAGATCGCGCCCTTGGTGAATCCGGCTGCCTCAGCCACGTCGTCCAGGGACGTGGCCTCGATCCCCCGGGAAGCAAACAGCCGCGTGGCAGCGGCGATCAGCGCGTCCCGCGTCGTGGCCTTCCGGGCCGCCTGAGTCATCCGGGTCCGTGGCATGGGCCTCCCCTTGCGATACCGGTCGGTATGTAGATACTATATAGTATATAAGTGGGCGGTCACGATCGAGCCAACCGGTCCGCGGCGAGCGCTCGGCGGGCAAGCTAACGGGAGAACAGTCATGCTGCCACCAACTGCGCCAGCCGCGGAGCTGCCGCCCATCGGGCACCGATACGAGGTCGAAGGCCGCCGGCTCTTTCTCGTTCGCTCCGGCGCGGGAGGCCCGCCCGTCGTGTTTTTCCCCGGGGGCGGGATGTTCAGCCTCGGGTACTACAACATCCACTGCCGGACTGCGGAGCTCACCACCAGCGTCCTGTACGACCGCGCCGGAACCGGGTGGAGCGACTCGGTCGCGCTGCCGCGGAGCGTCGCGGCGGTGGTGCAAGAGCTGCGGACGCTTCTCCGCGTCGCCGACATTCCCGGTCCCTATGTTCTCGTTGGACACTCGCTCGGCGGCCTCTATGCCCGCCGGTTCGCCCAGCTCTTCCCGGCCGACGTCGCCGGGCTCCTCCTGCTCGATCCGGCCCACGAGGACTACCCGGCCAACGAGCCCGAGGTTGCTCGCCGCGCCGCCGCAGAGTGGAAGGACAAGCCGATGCCCGAGCTCAGCCCCGAGCAGATCGAAGGTTACCGGCCGATCCTCAATGCGATGTACGCGGAGTGGCCGCCGGAGATCCGGGCGCCGCTGATCGAGCGCCATCTGAATCTCGCTCAGGTTGCGGCCGGAATGCGGGAAGTCGCCAACGTCGACGCGCTCTATGAGGAAATGCGGCGAGGCGGCACGATCCCGGCTGTCCCCGTGATCGTGTACACCGCGATGGGGATCGATGCGAGTCAGACGGTCTTCTCGACCGAGGAGGTCGTTCGGGCGCAGAACGAGGCGAAGCTCGCGACCAACTCGGCGTTCGCCCGATCGGTGCCGGGCGCCGAGAGCCGGGTCCTCGAAGACGTGGGGCACCTCATGATCCACACCCAGCGCCAGGACGCTGTGCTCCAGGGCATTCGCGACGTACTCGAGCGAGTGGCGGGCCTAACGACGCTCGGCACCGGTAGCAAGTGAAGGATCCAGCGTCGCTCAGCGCACAGACTTCTCACGCGAGAGGCAATATGAGATTTCATCTCCGGACCACTTCCCTGCTTCTTCCGGCAATGATCGCGTTGAGCGTCGGCGCCACGCCGGCTCGGGCACAACAGCCGGCCGCCGTTGAAACCGCCGCAAAGTGTGCCGCGCTCGGCGGTTTGGATCTTTCCGGGACTCCCGACGCAGTCATCCAGGTGTTGGCGACGACCGACGTCGCGCAACACGGTAGTCAAGCGGGTTATTGTGAAGTCGCCGGCTACGTGGCGCCGAGCGTCGGGTTCGCGCTGCGGCTCCCGTCCGATCACTGGAACGGGAAATTCATCGAGCTCGGGTGCGGAGGAGCCTGCGGTTTTACTGCGCATGTCGCCGCTTGTGCCGAGCCGGTGCAGAGAGGCTACGCGTGCATTGTGTCGGACGGCGGCCACAAAGCGCGGGGCGACGTGAAGTGGGCGTACAACCACCCGGAAGCGGTCTTGGAGTACTTCGTGCGGGCGAGTCATGTCACCGCAATTGCAGGAAAGGTCATCTCGGAGCGCTACTACCATGAGGCTCCGCAGAAGTCCTACTTCCTGGGCTGTTCGGCAGGGGGCCTTCAGGGAACGGTGGAAGCCGAGAGGTTTCCCTGGGATTTCGACGGCATCGTGGTCGGTGCTCCCTCGCTGAGCTTGACGGGACTTTGGCTCAGCCTGATGTCGGCCAATCGGGCGCTGACCCGCCCGGACGGAGAACCGACGTTAGGCCCGGCCGACCTCGAGACCCTGCATCAAGCGGTCGTGGCCCGTTGCGATCTCAACGATGGCCTCAAGGACGGGTTGATCGGCGACCCGAGGGCATGCGGCTTCAAGCCATCGGAGCTGCTCTGCGCCGCCGGCAACACGACCGGCTGCCTCACGGGTCCACAGGTCGACGCGGTCAACCGAATCTATGGCGGCGCAGTCACCTCGAAGGGCGAGCAGATCGTCGCGCCCACGGTGCAGAAGGGATCCGAGCTGACGTGGCTCGAGTTTCTTTCGGGCTCCGCCGCGAAGCCAAACTCCACCTACGAGTATTTCGCGGATTGGGGCCGGTATTTTCTGTTGCAACCCAATCCCGGGCCCGCCTGGAAGCCAAGCGAATTCGATTTCGATCGCGACTACAAGCGGATGGGAATGGCCGAGGTCGTCGAGCCGGCCAACAGCCCGGATCTGCGCCGATTCAAGGCTCGGGGCGGCAAGCTGCTGTCCTATATGGGGTGGAGCGATCCGGCCGGAGGCGTGCTCACTACGGTGGACTTTTACGAGACCGCGGAACGAGTGGTGGGTGGTCGGCAGGCAACCCAGGACTTCTATCGCTTGTTCATGGTGCCCGGCATGTATCATTGCGGGAACGGCGAGGGCGCATCGACGGTGGACTGGCTGAGCTATCTCGAAGCCTGGGTCGAAAAAGGACAAGCGCCGAATGAGATCGTCGGCGCGCACTTGAAGGCTACGCCGCCCGGCGCGTCCGGGAATCCTTTCCCGATCCCTCGTCCGGATCCGGCGCAGATTCAGTTCACTCGACCGATCTATCCGTATCCCGTGGTGGCGAAGTACCGGGGCAAGGGCGATCCGAACGATGCGGGGAGTTTCCGCGCGGTCGAACCGTAAGGCCGGCCACTAGCCTGGCCGGTTGACAGATAGACTGGCCAGTGCGATGATCACAGAAGTTCGGAGCCGCCTGGAAGAGCAATCTTACCGAGCTGAGCTTCCGACCGGTCCACGCGCGACCGGGCAAAACAGCGCGTTACGATCCAGCCACCCATTCATGAAGTAGGAGGAGTTATGTCTTCCAAGTATTCCGCGGCGTCCCCCTCTCAACACATCATTTTCCTGAGCGACGCCAAGCCGTTGCGCTTCGCGGGCGTGCTCCTCGCCGCAACGTCGATCCTCGACGAGGACAACGGCGAATCCGACACTCGGGTCCGGCTCTTCCGGACCGAAAAGGGAAGCCTCATTTGGGCGTGGGATCGGATCGAGCACGGCTACCTGCCCGACGAGCCGGAGCCGGAAAACATTCAGCGATCCGACGCGCTCGTGATCTCCGCGACCGAGGGTTCGCGCCCGGCGACCGACGTCGTAGCCGAAGCGTGGGATCGGCGCCCGACCGGCAACAGGCGACTGGCCGAGGCGAGCGTTCGAGTATGGCACGATGCCGCGCGACGCGACAACGCCATCGCGCAGGGGCTTTACACTGATGTCGAGTAAGTAGGACCGGCCGGGCAAGGGTGCGGCGCCCTCGCCGCATTTTTGTCCCGCCCCGACGGAGCGCCGTCAGAGCCCGAGTCGCCACGCATCGTACCGCGAGGCGAGTGCCGGCGGAGCACCGAGCGCAACGATCGCGCACCCACCCTGACACTCCAGCTCACGTACGTACCGTCGAGCCGATCGCAGCGGAGGACAGCGCGACCCGGGTCCGCGCCTTCTGGTGGTCGAGCGTGCCGCCGTGGGCGAGGATGATCCGCCTCGCCAGCGCGACATCGGCGTCCAACGTGGGCGGGGGACCGCCCTCGACCACGACGACGACGGTTGCATTCTCGCGAGAAGTCGCGATCGTGATCGCGGCACCGGGGGCCGCATGGCGAACCAGGTGGCGGAGGAGGAGCTCGAAAGCCTCCTGCAGGCGAACCCGATCTCCCGCAACCCGCGGTAAGCCGGGCATCATGTCGAGACCGACGCTCACTCCCGCCCGCGCGCCGTCGGCCTTGAGCTGGGGGCTGAGCGCTTCGAGCAGGTCCTGCACGCGGACCTGCTCGCGATGGAGCTTGAGCGCCCCGCGGTCGAGCTCGGCGATGTCCCGCAAGCGCCGGAGCTCGACGTCGGCGGCTTCCGCGGCGGAGCGAGCCGTGGCCAGCAGCTCTTCCTGACTTTCGTTGAGCTGGCCGAAGTGATTCTCGAGCAGGATGTGGATGGGTAGCCTCACCTCGTCGAGCTGCCGAGC
>JBDTOH010000223.1:0-8864 GCA_039933355.1 Gemmatimonadota bacterium
CGTAGTCGCTCTGCAGCGGTGCGGAGGCAAAGAGCGGGACCTCGGCGATCTTGGTCGCTTCGACCTGCATGACGGCCGGCTGCTTGGACAAGAGGCCGACGCGAGACCCTAACGACTTGGGGTCGGCCACTTGGTACGCGCGCGGGTTATGAGTTAGCTCCATCCCGGGAAACACGCCGGGGACGAGGACGACCCGCTTGAGCTCGAAGCCGTTCTCCGGTGCGAAGACCCGAAACATCAGCTCGGGGCTGAATTGGTAGAATCCGTGACCGCAGAGGTTGTTTGCGGGGACGGAGATGAAGATGGCTCCACCGACTTTGACCGTCTTCATCAGGTTCCCGATCGCTGTGGGAAAATTGAAGATGTGCTCCAACGAGCCGCATTCGATCACGGCGTCGAACCGACCCCGAAGCTCCTCGGGGATAGGCTCATTGAGATCGTGAACGATGTCCGCTCCTTCGTACGTCGAATAGTCCATCGTCGACACGGACTCGGCGCCCAGGAAAGTACGGAGGAATCGATCGGTGTCCTCGCCGAAGCAAAAGTTGTCGAGCGGGGACTCTGCCGCATGGGGAAATGCGGACCGGTAGGCGCGGTGGAAGAACGACACCTCGGCGGGGTGTAGATAGAGGCTCAGGCGCGCGACGGTGAGCGTCTTCGCGAACGACGTGCCTCGCAGCCGGGCCTCCCAAAGCCGTTTGGCATCCGGATACATGATCGCCACGGATTGCTCCTAGCGTTGCCCACCGCCGTTGTCGACTGAATGGAAAGACCCGTGGGATCAGCAGCCGATTCAGGACCTCTCCCCAAGGCGCGAGCGGCCGCTTGGCCTGCCGTCCAGAAAGTAGCGAGTGCCGTTCCCCGCGGCCAACTCTGAATTCGCAGCCGCTCAGATCACCCCTTCGTTCGGCGCTGTCCTCCCGGTTGACTCGTGGCCGTTAGGGAGTCCCGGCGAGGCCTCGATCAATCCGGCGCCGTTCCAGGAGTAGCCTGAGTCGAGTGCGGCCGCTTGTTCTTTCCAGCGTCTAGTGTGTATTCTCGGACCAACCTGCAACACGAAACTCGGGTGGGGGATTGATGAACGGTGGTCGGATTCGCGGCGGCGTAGGGCTCTCGGACTCGCCCGGCTTGGCGCAGTCATCCAATCTCCTGGGTGATTCTTGGGCCTGAACATTCTCGGGTTAAATACGTTCCACGCCGACGCCTCGGCCTGCCTGGTCCGGGAAGGACAGGTGGTCGCCGCCGTCGCGGAGGAGCGGCTGGGTCTTCGTCGCAAACACTTTGCCGGCTTCCCCGCGGCTGCGATTCAGCAGGTCCTCGCGGCCGGCGGGATCGGGATCCGCGATGTCGACATCGTTGCGGTGGGTCACGATCCCAAAGCCAACTTCGGCGCCAAGGCCGCCTACGCTCTGCGTCGCCCGACCCAGGTGCTTGGCTCGGCGCTCACGTTCCTCTCGCGCGAGCGGCAGCTCGACGCCTTGCCGGACCGGATCGCGCGGGAGTGCGGCTTCGCGCGAGCGGATTGCCGGTTCGAGCTCGTCCATGTGGAGCACCACCAAGCCCATCTGGCCAGCAGCTTCTGGGGCAGCGGATTCGAGGAAGCCGCGGGCTTCTCGTACGACGCGTCAGGGGATTTCGTCTCGGGGATCTACGCGAGATGCGGGCAGTCGATCGACGTCATCGATCGCGTGTTCCTGCCGCACTCGCTTGGTTACTTCTATACGGCTGTCTGCCAGTTCATCGGCTTCGAGGAGTTCGGCGAAGAATACAAGGTGATGGGCCTCGGGGCGTATGGTGACCCCTCTTTTCTCCCCGTGATGGAGAAAATGGTGACGTACGAAGGTCGGGGGCAGTATCGGCTCCAGGCAAAGTGGTTCACGGGCCTCCTTCAACGCTCGCACGAAGAGCTGCTCGACGCCGAAGGCCGGCTCATCATTCCGCCGCTGTATTCGAAGGCGCTTGCGGAGGAGCTGGGTCCCGCGCGGCGCCGCGGGGCGGAGATTACGGCGCGCGAGCGCGACCTCGCGGCGAGTTGCCAGCTCCACTTCGAGAATGTTGTGGTCGAGTCCCTCCGCTGGCTCCACAGTGCGGTACCGTCGGAGTCGCTCGTGACGGCGGGCGGCTGTGCGCTCAATGGCGTCGCCAACGCTCGCATCCTGCGCGATACACCGTTCCGCCGGATGTATATCCATGGAGCCGCCGGAGATGATGGGACAGCGGTGGGAGCCGCTTTGGAGGCCTGGCGCCGAAGTGGGGGCCGGCGGGGAACTCCGGTGCAGGAGGTGTACTGGGGGCCTCTTCACGACGAGTCCCGCATGGCGAAGGCGTTAGGTGAAGCCGGGCTGAGCGCGAGACGGCTGGACTCCGACCCGTTGATTTCGCGGGTCGCGGATGCGCTCGCGGGTGGCCAGGTCGTGGGATGGTATCAGGGTCGCAGCGAGTGGGGGCCGCGTGCCCTCGGCAACCGGTCGATCCTCGCTCATCCGGGTTGGCCGGGAATGAAGGACATCATCAACGCGAAAGTAAAGCGGCGGGAGTCGTTCCGGCCGTTCGCCCCGTCCATCCTGGCTGAGCGCGTGAGCGACTACTTCGAGCAGGATGTCGAAAGCCCGTTCATGATGCACGTGGTCCGGATCCGGCCGGAGCGGCGGGCCGAGCTCGCGGCGGTCTGCCACGAAGACAACACCGGACGGCTCCATACCGTCGCTCGGGCGCAAAACCCGCTCTACTACGATCTCATCGCCGCGTTTGCGACCCGAACCGGGACCCCGGTGGTGCTGAATACCAGCTTCAACGAGAACGAGCCGATCGTCGATACACCGGAGCAGGCGGTGGCGTGTTTCCTCCGAAACGACATCGATCTGCTCTGCATGGGACCGTTCGTCGTCGAGAAGCGGGTGTGACCGCTGAGCGTCCGATCGCGCCGGGCGCGACGGTGCTGGTGACGGGCAGTGCCGGATTCATCGGCCGGCATCTCGTGCGCCAGTTGTTGGCCGCTGGGTATGCGGTCCACGGGCTGGACCGCGTCGCGACGGGCTGGTCCGCTGCAGGGTATACGGAGCACGTCGTCGACCTGCTCGACCGGCCCGGACTCACTAAAATCCTGCCGGCAATTGCTCCGGTCGCAGTGCTCCACCTCGCGGCCCGAACCGACCTGGAGGAGACCCGGGACATAGCCGGCTACGCCGCGAACACCGAAGGCGTCAGCAACCTGCTCGCCGCGGTGGCCGCGGCTCCAACCGTAACCCGCGTGGTTTGTACCTCTAGCCAGCTCGTCTGCCGGATGGGATATAGCCCGGCTCACGACGAGGACTACAAGCCGACGACGCTGTACGGGCGGAGCAAAGTGGAAACCGAGCAGCGATGGAGGCAGGCGGATGGCGCCGGACGCGTCTGGTGCCTGACCCGGCCGACCACGGTCTGGGGACCCGGAATGAACCCGCACTATCTCACCTTCTTTGCCTTGCTTCGGGACGCCCGCTACTTCCACATCGCCGGCGGACCGACCCCGAAGTCCTACAGCTATGTGGGCAATGCGGTCGATCAGTACCAACGCCTCCTCGAGGCGCCGGCCGCCGCGATTCACCGGCGCACCTTCTATCTAGCCGACTCCCCGCAACTGTCCCTCGAGAGCTGGGTAGAGGGCTTTCGCGTCGAGCTTGGTACGCGCCCGATCCGGACGATGCCCCGACCGGTGGCCCGCGGTCTCGCCTTGATCGGTGATGTCGTGCACGGGCTTGGTGTCCGCTTTCCGTTCACATCGTTTCGTCTCCGGAACGTGATAACGGCGTCGGTAGTGGATCTTGGCCAGACGCTGTCGGTTTGCGGTCCCCCGCCGGTTGAGTTCGCCGCTGGAGTGGCGTCGACCGTCGCGTGGTTGCGGCGGGTATGGGCCGGCGGCTCTCGCTGGGCGATCGACTGATGGCTCCGCTCCGCTCCGGGGGGGCGAATCGTCGCCCAGCATCCGCCCTCCGCCGGCGGAGGGACACCATCGGCGCATCGCTGTGGCGGGTTGTCGTTGGAGCCATTTCGGTCAGGAACCTCTTGACCACCCATACTCTCGGCCTTTTCTTCCTCTCCTTCGCTGAGGATTAAATCCCGAGTCGAGGTCGCGTCGGTGGCCACGGAGCCGCCCTAGGCAGTCGGACGACTGAAGGAGCTGCAGAATGACCGAAGGGCTGACCCTGGTGGCAGGCGGCGGCGGTTTTATCGGGGGGCATCTGGTCGCGGAGCTGCGCCGCCAGGGACGGCCCGTCCGCGCCGTGGATGTGAAGCCGCTCGACGAGTGGTACCAAACCTTCCCCGACGTCGAGAACGTTGTCGCTGACCTCAAGCTCATCGATCAGTGCGCCCGCATCTCTCGCGGTGTGAGCGATGTGTACCAGCTGGCTGCCGACATGGGCGGTATGGGGTTTATCGAGCACAACAAGGCCCTCTGCATGCTGTCGGTGCTCACCAACACGCACATGCTGCAGGCCGCCCAGGCCGCGGGTGTGGCCCGCTTCTTCTACTCGTCGTCCGCCTGTGTGTACAATGCCGACAAACAGGTTTCCGCTGATGTGGTGGCCCTGAAGGAGGAGGACGCCTATCCGGCGATGGCCGAGGACGGGTACGGGTGGGAGAAGCTCTTCTCGGAGCGGATGTGCCGCCACTTCCGTGAGGATTTTGGTCTGCGCACCCGTGTAGCGAGGTACCACAACGTGTACGGCCCGCATGGTACCTGGGAGGGTGGACGGGAGAAAGCGCCGGCCGCGATCTGCCGTAAAGTCGTCCAAGCCAGAGCGTCGGGGAAGCATTCGATCGAGATCTGGGGCGATGGACATCAGACTCGCTCCTTCATGTACATCGATGACTGCGTGAAAGGCACTCTCGAGATTGCCGCCAGTGATATCTTGGACCCCGTCAATCTGGGATCCAGTGAGCTGGTAACCATCAATCAGCTCGTCGACATCGCGGAGGCCATCGCGGACGTGCGACTCGAACGCAGCTACAACCTCGCCGCTCCCAAGGGCGTCAACGGCCGGAACTCCGACAACACCCGGCTGCGGCATGCGCTCGGTTGGGAGCCGTCGATCAGGCTGCGGGATGGAATGGAGCGGACGTATCGATGGATCCATGACGAGTTCGAGAAGAAGTATGGCGACTGATCGAGATCGGGTGGCGCGACGGGCAGGGACGACTGCCGGAGCTCGGGTGTGGCGCGCTTCTTCCTGAAGGCGTATTACGTCCTGACGGTCCCCGTCGCAATCCTGTTCATCCTCAATTCCAAGAGCATTCACCCGGCCTACCGGATGTCGGCTTGGCGGAAGCTGACGCTCGGTCTGCGCATGTTCTTCAACACGATCCGCATCAGGACCGGCACGTCCTACAAGTCGCACCTCGCGATGGCGCTCAAGATTCTCGAAACGCCGCCGGAGGTGAAGGGCGATATCCTCGAGTGCGGCACGTGGAAGGGTGGCACTGCCGCCAATCTGTCACTGGTCTGCGCGATCGTGGGCCGCACACTCAGGGTCTACGATTCGTTCGAAGGACTTCCGGCCGGCACGTCGGAGGATCGCGAGGCCAAGTACTACAAGGCCGGCGACTATTGCGGAACGCTCGACGAGGTCAAGGCGAACATCGGCCGCTGCGGTGTGATCGAGCGGTGCCAGTTTGTCGAAGGCTGGTTCGACGCGACGCTCCCTGCACTGGACACGCCGGTGCTGCTCGCATATCTCGATGTCGATCTCGAAGCCAGCCTGCACACCTGTGTGCGCTACATCTGGCCCAAGCTGGTCGACCAGGGCTTCATTTTCATCGATGAGTTCGTCGGCCTCGACTACTGCGCACTCTTCTACTCCGAACGCTATTGGCAGACATACTTCCAGCGGACACCGCCGGGACTGATTGGGGCAGGGACGGGATTGCCGCTCGGCGAGTATTACATCGGTCCGTTTTCGGAGCGCGGCCAGCACCCGACTCAGCATGCTAACGCCGGAGCCTACACGCGAAAGGACTACTCAGGGGTCTGGACCTATTTCCCCACGAACGGCTGACGCGTCCGTATGGCTGACCCTCGGCGGACCCTTCTGGTGTTGTCGCAGGTCTACGTGCCCGATCCGGCCAGCGTCGGCCAGCACATGGCGGACGCGGCGGCGGAGATGGCGCGCCGCGGCTGGCGGGTCATCGTTATCACTTCCCGCAATGGCTACGACGATCCGTCGGTCCGCTATCCCTCTCGCGAGACCCGCGACGGAGTAGAGATCCGGCGTCTGCCGTGGTGCTCCTTTGGCAAGGTATCCATTCCGATCCGACTGTTTGGCGGCCTCTCGTTCGTGCTCCAGGCCATCATCAGCAGCCTGTGGCTCGGCCGGGTTCACGCGGTGCTGGTTAGCACGTCACCTCCGATCGCGGCGATGGCCGCGCTCGTTATCGGAGCCCTCCGCCGGTCCAAGGTCACGTTCTGGGTAATGGACCTGAATCCTGACCAGCTTGTGGCTCTCGGAAAGATCGGTCCCACCGCGCTGCCGGTACGGCTGCTGGACTGGCTCAATCGGCGCATTCTCTCGCGGGCTGCGGACGTGGTGGTGCTCGATCGGTTCATGGCGGCGCGAGTCAACGCCAAGCAGGATGTGACCGCAAAGCTCTCGATCATTCCTCCCTGGCCGCTGGACCGTCTGGAGCCGATCCCGCACGATGCGAATCCGTTCCGCGCCGAGCATGGTCTCAGGGGCAAGGTCGTGGTGATGTACAGTGGGAATCACGGACCCGCTAACCCGTTCCGGACTATTTTGGAAGCCGCGGCACGGCTGCGGGATGAGCCCGGTCTCGTCTTCATGTTCGTTGGCGGTGGGATCGGCAAGCACGAGGTCGACGCCGCGGGGCTACCGAACGTCCGATCGCTGCCTTATCAGCCCCTGGACACGCTCCGGTTTTCGCTTTCGGCCGCGGACGTTCATCTCGTCACAATGGGTGTCGAGCTCGCGGGCATTGTTCATCCATGCAAAGTCTATGGGGCGATGGCGGTGGCGCGTCCCATCATCCTGCTCGGACCCGAGACGTCCCACATCGGCGATCTGCTGGCGCGGGAGCCCATCGGCTGGGCACTTCATCACGGGGATGTCGACGGTGCGGTTCGACTCTTTGCCGGCTTGGTGCAGCTCCCATCCGGCGAACGCGAGACGCGCGGACTAAGAGGGCGCGCTATGATCGACGCTGAATTGAGCAAGGCAACGCTCTGCGGGCGCTTCTGCGACGTGCTCGAGCGGGGCGTCTGAGGCGTCGAGCCCGTCCCTCGCCTTACACCCTCGTCCCTCGCCCTCCTATATTCCTCCGATGTCGATGACGGAGCCCATGGCAGGTACCCCAGCCGAGCGAGGCGAAGTCTCCTTCGTTTCCCTGGCGAACACGCTGTTGCGTCGCCGCTCCCTCATCACGTGGTCGGTTATCCTGAGCGTCGTGGCGGTTGCGACCCTTATCCTACTGACTCCGAGGACCTGGACGGCTGACACTTCGTTCGTTCCGCAGGGAGGAAAGCTGCCGTCGAACCTCTCGGCGCTGGCCTCCCAATTTGGGGTTCCTTTGGGCGCGGGCGGGGACGCAGGCGAGAGTCCCAATTTCTACGTCGAGCTGCTCCAGTCCCGCGCGATCCTTGGAACGGTGGTGGATAGCGGCGTGACCGTCGCGACCGTCGGGAGCCCGGTCTTTCTAGTCGACTACTACAAGTCGAAGGGGGCCACTGCCGCCCGCCGGCGTGACGCAGCGATTCACCGGCTTGGCGACGATGTGTCGCCCGTCGCGCAGTTGAAGACCAGCGTGGTAAAGATCAGCGTGACGATGCGCTCACCGGAAATGGCGGCGGCCGTCGCCGCGAGATTGATGGAGCTTCTCAACCGGTTCAATCTTCAGAATCGCCGGAGCCGAGCCGGGAGTGAGCGGCAGTTTCTCGAGGGGCGGCTTGCGGCGGTTCGGCGCGAGCTCCGCGAAGCCGAGGACGGGCTCAAACACTTCCATGAGCGCAACCGTGCCCTCCGGGACTCGCCCGAGCTGCAGTTTCAACAGGAACGCCTAACGCGCGAGCTGAACGTTCAGCAGCAGTTGTTCACGAGCGTCGTCCAGGCGTACGAACAGGCGAAGATCGACGAGGTCCGCGACACGCCCGTGATCACTGTGCTCGAGCGGGCCGAGATTCCGGTGCGTCCCAACCCTCGAGGCCTCGTCGTGAGGGTCATGGTCGCCGCCGTGGGCGGGCTGGTCTTCGGTATCGTTCTCGCCCTTTTCTTCCAAGCCGCCGGCCAGCGGGACGCGACCAGTCCGGATCTTGGGGAGTTCCGCCACCTCGCGACCGCTACGATCCGCGATCTTCGCCGGCCCTGGCGTCTTCTCCTGCCCGGCAGCTCGGCGCGGTCCCCGACTCCGCCATCAACCCGGACCTGAAAGATCGCTCGGGCGGCGTGATGTCCGGCGATGACCGCGTATGATCGTGGTGACCGGCGGGCTCGGCTTCATCGGCCGGCATCTGGTTAGGCGTTTCGTGGCGGAGGGCCGCGGGGTCCGCATCCTCACTCGTGGGCATCCGAGGACCGGCTCCGCGCTCGTCGTGTCGGTGGGAGCAGAGCCGGATCTCGCCACGCTTCGTGCCGCCCTCGAGGGCGCGGACACCGTCGTGCATCTCGCGGCTCGGGTGCACGTCATGCGCGAGACTTCGGGAGATCCCCTCGAGGCGTTCAGGCGCGCGAACGTAGAGCTGACGCGCCGCATTGTTCGAGCGGCATCCGACGTCGGAGTGCGCCGGCTCCTGTTCGCCAGCTCCGTCAAGGCGATGGGAGAGAGCACGACCTCCCCCTGGACTGAACAATCGGCGACTCGACCGGTCGATCCGTATG
>JBDTOH010000224.1:0-8852 GCA_039933355.1 Gemmatimonadota bacterium
CCGTGCGAGCGCCTCGATGGCGCCGGCGAATCCTTCGGCGTGACCGATCACCGTGTCGCCGGCGATCGACTCCGCGACGAGCATGGTGCGGGATCGATCCATCGTCTCCAGCAGCCGCTCGACGCCGCGATGCTGATACCCTAACATGATCTCGAGGAAGAGAACCTCCTCGCCATGGGCCTGGAACCGGAAATGGCCCGGCTCGATGATGCCGGCGTGGACGGGTCCCACGGCGACCTCATGGACTTCTTCACCGGAGAATTGGAGGAAACCGTAGAGATCCGGGTCGAACACCGCTCGCCCGGGAACGGCCCCATGATCGGGACGATGCCGGCGCACCGGTTTGAGCCATGGGTGCCCGACGGGTGTGACACCGCACTGCTCGGCGATCTCGCGCTCGAAGAGGTGAGCCTCGGGACACTCGGGCGTGAGCGAGGGAAAGCTCTCCATCACGAGCGTGCTGGTAGCGCCGAGCCGGCCCCGCGCGTCATCGGCGAGGACCGCGAGCAGCAATGTCTGCCCGGCTGCATCGGGACTTCCGAACAGGGAGACGATCCGCCAGCCACGGACGACCGCGTCGATGACCGTTCGCCGGAATCCCTCAATCGACTCGGCCGGGACCGCGGAGAGCGGAACCGTCCTCCGGTTTCGGAGCCCGAGCTGGTCGAAGCGATTCACGGAACGTTTCCTCCCAACGTTCGCGCCGCATCGGCGAGCACCGAGCGGAGCGCGGCCGGAAGATAGAGACCGAGAAGTAAGGTCAGCGCGGCCAGGACGACCGGTCCGCCGACGCGAAGCGCGCTCTCCCGTTCCACCGGAAGCGGCTCCGGCTCGTCCCGGTATACCGCCTCGAGAATCGTCGTCGCGAGCCCCACGAAGATGATGGCGAGGAGCGCCACGGTGATCGCAGCGACCCACGGATGCCCCTGACGGAGCGTCGCGCCGAGGATGGTGAACTCGCTGATGAACATGCCGAAGGGAGGTGAGCCGGTTACCGCGAACAGCCCCACCATGAGGAGGCCACCGGAGAGCGGCATTCGCTTCAGCAGCCCGCCCATCGCGGTCGCCTGGGAAGTGCCGGTCCGCTGAATCACGTTGCCGACGGTGAGGAACATCAGTCCTTTGGTGAGCCCGTTGTTGACGAGGTGGAGCATGCTGCCGAAGCTCCCGACGCCGCCGACGCCCAGCCCTAACACGAGGATGCCCATGTGCTCCACGCTCGAATACGCGAGCAGGCGCTTGAGATCGGTCTGACCGATCATGAAGGCCGCCGCAACGATCAGGGAGACGACCCCGAAGCCGATCAGGATCGGACCGGTGAAGTCGGCTGCGCCGGCGGCGCTGGTCACTTGAGCAATGCGGACGACCCCCAGAAAGGCGCAGCTCGTTAGGCCTCCCGACATGAGTCCCGCGACGAGGCTGGGCGCCTCCCCATAGGTGTCCGGCTTCCAGGCATGGAGCGGAGCGAGGCCCATCTTGGTTCCATAGCCGACGATCATGAAGACGAACGCGGCCCGCAGCAGCGACGGGCGGAGAGTGGCGGCGCCGGCGACGAGATCGGGCAGCAGCAGCGGGCGTCCTTCGACCTGGGCCGCCGCGAGGAAGAACGTGCCGAACAGCGCCAGCGCGATGCCGACGGAAGACAGGACGAGGTACTTCCAAACCGCCTCGAGCGAGCGGCGATCGTGGCGATGGTAGACGAGCGGCGCCATGGCCAGTGTGGTCGACTCCATGCCGACCCAGAGCAACGCAAAATGCTGGCTCAGGGAGATCAGCGACGCAGCGGCGAGAAAGCCGAGCAGGCAGGTCGCGAAGAGCCGGCCGCCACGCGGGCTCTCGACTTGAAGATACCCGACGGCATAGGTCGCTACCGCCGCGAACAGGACGCTGACCAGCGTGATCACCAGCAGCCCCGGCGCGTCGGCGGCGAGCCAGCCCTCGAGCTCCACCGCGGGCGGCCGAACCCACAACGAGACGCAAATCCCGAGGTGCACGGCCGCGATGCCGAGCAGCCAGGCCGCCCGCCACGCGGCGGCCCGATGGGCGTAGGCCAAAGCGGAGCCCACGATCGGCACGAGGATCAAGGCGCTCAGGCGCATCAGTCTTTGAGCTCGGTCAAGCGGGCCGAGTCGAGCGAATCGAATTCACGGTTGATGTGGAAGACCACGATCCCCATGATGAAGACACCGACGAAGATGTCGAGGAGCACGCCGACCTCGACCAGGAACGGGACCCGCTCCGCCTGACTGAGCCCGAACACGTAGATTCCGTTCTCGAGGATGAGATAGCCGACGACCTGGCTGAGCGCCTTGCTCCGGGTCGTGAGCACCAGCAGCCCGACCATGACCGTCGCCAGCGCGACCGGAACCAGCAAGCGGGTCGGTACGTCCGGCAGGGCGAGCCGGGTGGCGATGGCGAACGCCAGCGCGACGGCGACCGCGCCCAGCATCAACGACGCGCTGAAGCCGACCAGCGGCTCGACCTCGCGCCTAACCGCCGCCTCCCGAGTGGCCCAGAGCAGGAACGCCGGGAGGACGATCGCCTTCACCACGATGGTCCCGACGGCAAGCCCGATCGTATGCGCCGTCCAGCCAGGATGAAGGGCAACCGGGAGCAGGCCGAGGAGCAGACCCTGAATCGCGGTCGCCCGGACGGTAGCGCTCAACCGGGTCGTGCCAAGCACCCAGAAGTTCGTGAGGATCACGAGCAGCAGGAGCAGATCGTGGATGGGCGCGATCATGGCCGTTGCAGCTCGAGAATGACAGCCAAGCCGGCCAAGGCCGACGCGGCGACGAGGAACTGAGGGAGCCGGTTCATCCGGAGCCGCGCCATCACGGACTCGACCATGCCGACGCCGACGGCGATGACCACGAGGCCGGCGATCAGCACCAGACCGGAGGAGAAAGGCGCCATGCCGCCGCGGGGCACGAGCGCGCTCGTCACCAACGTCCCGAAGAGTGCCAGCTTGAGGCTGCCCGCCAGCAGAATGAGCCCAAGGTCGGGGCCGCTGTGGTCGAGGATCATCACCTCGTGGATCATGGTGAGCTCGAGGTGGGTTGCGGGATCGTCGACCGGAACCCGAGAGGTCTCCGCGAGCAGGACCATGAAGAACGATGCCGCGGCCAAGACCAGGGACGGCGCCGACCCGGACCAGACCGACGCGAGCGGAACCCCCAGCATCTCCTCGAGCGACATCCTCCCCGTCGCCAACGCCAGCACCACAAATCCGAGAAAGAGCGCCGGCTCGGCGAACGTCGCCACCATGACCTCGCGGCTCGCCCCCATCCCCTCGAAGCTCGACCCGGTATCGAGGCCGGCCAGCACGAGGGCGAACCTGCCTAACGCCAGGAGCCCGGCGAACCCGACCAGATCGCCCGGAAACGCGAGCAGGGCGGAGCGGCCGTCGAGCGGGAGCAGCCCCGCCGCCAGGAGCGACGTGGCGATGAGCACGACCGGTGCGGCTCGAAAGACGAGCGTCGTCGTCCGGCTGTAGACCGCACCCTTGCGGAACAGCTTGGCGAGGTCGGCGTAGAGCTGCCACACGGGGCTTCCGCGCCGGCCGGTGAGCAGGGACTTGGTCCGGGTCGCGATGCCGGGCAGAAGCGGAGCAAGGGCACAGACGAGCAGATACATCACGACACTGCTCAGGCTCATGGCTGCCTCACCTTCGTTCCGAGGTAGACGAGCAGCGCGCTGACGGTCAGGACGACGTAGAGGAGATACCATCGAAGCCGGCCGGTCTGCAGCATCCGCGCCCGGCTTCCCAACGAGAGCACTCGGTTCCAGATCGGGCGGGCGATCCCGTCGAGCACGACGTCGGTCGGGTGGGTGGACAACGCGCGAGGCTGCCGAACGATGCGCAGACCGGTTGCCGGTCCGACCGCGGTGAGCAGCGGGTCGGCGTACGACGAGGCGGTATACTGAGCCCTTGCGGTCAGCCCGACTGCGCCGCAAGCCCAGGTGGCGGCCTCGGCCACCGACTGCCTCCGGACCAGCCACCGGCTGAATGCCCAGCCGATGATGCCTAACGCAAGCACGCCGATTGCGAGCCGGGTCACCCCTTCAATACCGGACCCGACGACACCCGAATCTGGATAGCCGGATACGAGCTCGGCCACCTTCGTAGCCGGCACGACGCCGAGCATCGGGAGAGCGCCGAGCAGCACACACGCGGCCGCGAGGGCAAGCATCGGCGCCAGCATGCCCGGTTCTGGATCGGGTCCGTACCGAACCGCCCCATCACGCGGGTGACCGAGAAAGATGGTCCCGTTGACCTTGGTGAAGCACGCGACCGCAAGTCCTCCGATCAAGCCGAGCCCCGCGATCACCACAACTGCCCCTCGGGGACTCGCCTGCCCGCCGGCGGCCGTCAAAAGCCCGCGCGCTACGACCCATTCACTGACAAAGCCGTTGAGCGGTGGCAGGCCGGATATCGCGGCCGAGCCCAACAAGAACGCCGCCGCTGTGCGCGGCGCGCTCCGCGCCAGCCCACCCAACCGATCGATCGCGAGCGTCCCGGCCGCGCGGGATACGACCCCAGCCCCGAGGAACAAGAGGCTCTTGAACAGCCCATGATTCAAAGTATGGAGCAGCGCGCCCGCGAACCCGAGCAGGGCAACGGAGGGACGGCCGTAGGAGACGCCTAGCGCTCCGGTGCCGACCCCGATCAGAATGATCCCGATGTTCTCCACGCTGTGGTACGCCAGCAGCCGCTTGAGGTCGTGCTGCGCGAGCGCCCATAACACGCCGAGCAACCCGCTCGCCACACCGAGCAGAACCAGGAGCCAGCCCCACCAGGGCGGAACGACGCCGAGGAGCTGCGCCGTGCGCAGGAGCCCGTAAATTCCGGTCTTGATCATCACGCCGGACATCATCGCGGAGACATGCGACGGAGCGGCGGCGTGCGCGCCCGGAAGCCAGAAATGAACCGGTACGGCGCCGGCCTTGATGCAGAACCCGATCAGCGAGAGCCAAAGCACCCAGGGAAGCCGGGGTCCCAGGTGCGGTGCGGCGGCGCCGAGAGCCGCAAAGCTCGCGTTGGGTGCGGCCCCGCTCCAGATCGAGAACATCAGGATGAGCGCCAGCGTGCTCACGTGCGTCACGATGAGATACACCAGGCCGGCGCGCCGCGATTCGACCTTGTCGCACTCGAAGATCACGAGGAGGTAGGCGCTCACCGCCATCACTTCCCAGGCAATCAGGAACGACCCGACCGACGTGGCGGTGGCGACACCCACCAGGGCGACGAGGAGAACCGCGAAGAGGCCATGAGCGCCGGCCCGGGACCCATGGCCGCGCTCGCTCGCGAGGTACCGGACTCCATACCCTGAGGCCGGCACGCCGACCGCGAGAATCAGCAGGACGAACCAGGCCGAGAGCGGATCCGCCGCGAGAGGACCAGAGGATGCAAGCGACGACCCGGCCCAATACAACCCGAGCGCCCCACCGCCGAATAGCCCCGCCTGAAAACCGAGACCCCCGAGCCGGGGCCGGCGCCGGAAGATGAGAGGCATTACCCCTCCGAGCAGGATCAGGGCAACCCCGAGACCGAGCGGGCTCATCACTTCCCGACCGTGGTCGCGTAGAGGTACAGGAGCAGGATCAGCACGGTTGCGACGAGGTACGTGAGATAGCCGGTTAGGCGGCCCCGCCGAATCGGCCGGAGCGCGATGGCCGCGCGCTTGACCCGCTCCCACCCGGGGACGGTCGCACCCCGGAGCGCGCGATCGTCCGGCTCGGTCTCGAGCCGGGTCGGTCCGCGAACGATGGGCGGCGCCGCGAGCCGACCAAATGCCCGGAGGATGGGCGCCCCGTACGAGGAAGCGGTGTACTGGGCCCGACGGGAGAGCCCCGCGAATCCACAACCCCACGTAACGGACTCCGCTGTCGCGCGTCGAGGTACCAGCCAAGCCACCGCCAGTGCGCCAACGGCGAGGAAGATCACCATCAACGTAATCGCCGATCCGCTTCCGAGATCGGCCGGGCCGAGAGACGGCAGAAATGCGAACCCGCGAAGCACTTCCGCGACCGGGACGAGCGCCAGAGCCGGGACAGCACCGACCGCCACGCACCCGAGCGCCAGCGCCACCATCGGCACCAGCCCGCTCGGCCCCGGATCCGCCTCGACGAGGCCCTCGCGCGGGGCGCGCGGATTGCCGAGAAACATCGTCCCCACGATCCGAGTGAAACAGGCGACGGCGAGCGCGCCGATCATGCCGACGGCGGCGACGGCCAGCACACTCATTCGAAACACACCGCTGCCGTCCGCAGCGCTCAAGAGGCCGCGGACGATCGTCCACTCGCTGATGAACCCGTTGAGCGGAGGCAGGCCGGAGACGGCGACCGCGCCGATCGCGAACGTGACCGCCGTGTACGGCATCCGTTGCCCCAGGCCGCCGAGCTGGTCGAGCGCCCGCGTTCCGGTCGCGCGGAGCACGGCCCCCGCGCCAAGGAAGAGGAGGCTCTTGAACAGTGCATGGTTCAGGACATGCAGCAGCGCGCCGGCGAACCCGAGCAGCGCGACGCTAGGCATGCCGGAGGCCACCCCCAGCACGCCGACGCCCAGCGCGATGAAGACGAGCCCGACGTTCTCGACGGTGCTGTAGGCGAGGGCGCGCTTGAGATCGCGCTGGCCGAGAGCCCAGAGGATCCCGAGGATTCCGGAGGAGAGGCCGAGGATGAGAAGGAGCCAGCCCCACCAGGCGGGCGGCGCGGCCAACAACTGGATCACCCGGAGCAGGCCGTAGATCCCGGTCTTCACCATGATCCCGGACATCACCGCGGAGACGTGGGACGGAGCAGCCGCGTGGGCACCCGGCAACCAGAAATGAACCGGGACGATTCCCGCTTTGACGCCGAATCCGACCGTGGCGAGGAGGAGGACGATCGCGGCGCCACCGCGCAGGCTCGGGCTCGCGGCAGCCAAGGCGGCGAACGTCAAAGCGGGAGCGGCTCTCCCCCAGAACAGGAACATCATCGTGAGCGCCAAAGTGCCCGCGTGGGTAAGCACCAGATAGATCAGGCCGGCTCGACGCACCTCCGGCCGGTCGCCCTCGAAGTTGATCAAGAGATACGCGCTCACCGCCATCACTTCCCACGCCATCAGAAACGGCAACACGGCGCGGGCCGTGACGACCGCCGTCATCGCCGCCAGCAGCAGGGCAAGCATAGCGTGGGCGAAGGCGACAGGACGCCCGTGGTGGCGTTCAGGCCCGAGGTAGCTCGCGCCATACACCGCGCTCGGTGCGCCGGCCAGGCCGATCACCAGCAGAAACCACGCAGACAGCTGATCCAGCCCGAAGGCCCAAGGTCCCCATGGGAGCGGCGGCGCCGCGGTTTTTGGGGCGAGCGAACCGCCAAGCAGGACGAGCAGTGCGGGAACCACCGCCGTCGAGCAACCGAGTAGCACGAGAGACCGGAAGAGACCATCGGCTAGACTCGGACGCCCCCGGAACCCGACCGCCGCCAGCCCCGCGAGCGAGAGAAGACCGATCGCCGCCGCGATCCAAATCACGACTTCTCCCCGGGCGGAAGAGGATAGGATCCGGTGTGCCCGACCTCGAGCTCGCGGATCCGGCCGAGGATCTGAGTTGCGGGCGCCCGGTCGCGCAGCAGGCGGCGGAGCCAAGGATCACGGAGCACGAAGCCGAGCTGGGCCAGCATGCGCAGATGGGACGGGATCGTCGGGGCAACCAGAAAGAACAGCGCGTGAACCGGCTTCCCGTCGATCGCTCCGAACTCGACGGGGTGGCGGAGCAGGCAGAGACTCACGAAGGCACGGTCGACGTGGAGCAGGATCGGGTTCCGGACGTGTGGGATGGCGATCCCATCGCCGACTCCGGTGGACCCCATTGCTTCACGAGCATCGAGAACGCTGAGCAGGAACCGCCGATCGACGTCCGGCGAAAGCGGAAGTCGCTCGATCACGGCTCCGAGCGCCGCCGACTTGGTGTCGCCCTCGACGTCGGTGTGGATCCCTCCGGCCTCGAGGAGTTGGGAGAGGGGCGCCGAGTCTTCGGGAGCGCGCTGAGCTTCTTCGAGGAGCCGGCGTGACGCCGGGACCCCATGCGCCACGGCCCATTCCCAAACCTCAATCGCATTGAGGTGGAGCCGCTCGTTTACCCGGTGGGCGGGAAGGTCGCGCTCGCGGATCCATTTTCGAACGGTGGCTTCATCGACGCCCAGGTAGGTAGCAGCCTGGCGCACCGTTATCTGCATGCCGCCTCTGATCAGTGATCCCGCGCCGGAATAGTTGCCGCCATGAAGATGCCTGCCCCGGCGGCGCCGATCAACCGCAGGCTCCCTTGCCGTCGGTTCCGGCTGTCCCTAACCGGGCTGCGCTCGCCGCCTGATTCGCGTACGTTAGCAGGTCAACAAGGAGCTCGAACTTGCCCGTATGTCGCCGCCTTTTGCCCTGCACATTGATCGCTCTCTTCGCGGCCCTCACGCCCGGCACGGCTCAGTCACAGAGGCCGATCGAGCTCGACTGGAAGCAGATCGAGGAAGAGACGATTCGCCACTTCCAGACTCTCCTCCGCTTCGAGACGACCGACCCGCCGGGTAATGAGCGGCCCATGGCCGAGTATCTGAAGGGGGTCCTCGAGGCGGAGGGCATCCCGGTTCAGATCTTTGCCCTCGACCCGAAGCGTACCAACCTCGTGGCGAGGATCAAGGGAAACGGGACCAAGCGCCCGCTTCTTCTCATGGTCACCTCGACGTCGTGCCGGTCGACCTAACGAAGTGGACCTTCCCGCCGTTCAGAGGTTCCATTCGAGCTGAAGGCCGCTGTTGGTTGCAGAGACCAAGGCGGCGAAACCGTGTTATACCGAGGGAAACATATTGCGCCTTCTCTC
>JBDTOH010000225.1:0-8827 GCA_039933355.1 Gemmatimonadota bacterium
TCGCACGCTGTCGAGTACCCGCCGAAAGTCGTACTGTGGCCTCCAGCCAAGATCCGTTCTTGCGCGCTCATTCACGTAGACCCGATCGATCATTGGAAACATCCGCCACTGATGCAGGGCGTAGATCCCCTCGAATTCGGGAGCTCTGCGTTTCAGAACCGACGGGGCGTCGGAGCGCAGCTCGACCAGATCGTGCTCCGTGAACGGTGTAGTGGCGCTGATGATATATCGACCAAACCCGATGGTTGGAGCCCGTTCGAGCGCGAGCAGGTGCGCGCTGACGACGTCCTCGATGACCACGCGTCGGTAGAGAAACTCGTTTGCCTTGATGTTGGCGTCCCGGTAAGCGTCTCTGAGCTCGGGGTGGTCGTCTTCTTCCGGGAAGAAGCGCGAGGTCCGGAGAACCAGGCAAGACATGCCATGGTTTCGATGAAACAGCCGGCACAAGTCTTCCGCCGCGGTCTTCGTCACACCGTAGATGTTCTTCGGAATCGAGGCGACGTCTTCGGTGATCCACGCCGCCGGAGATCCGGGTGGCGGGATGAGCGCATCGCCGAAGGCGCTCGTGGTGCTTGTGAAGACGAACGCGCCCGCGCCGGCCGATGCTGCCGCCTCCAGCAGGTTGAGCGTGCCGGTGACATTGGTGTCCACGAAGCTCTGCCGGCTATGGGTCGCGACATGAGGCTTGTGCAGTGTTGCGGTGTGGAGCACGACATCCACGCCTCGCATCGACCGGTCGACCAGCTCCCGGTCTCCAATCGATCCAACGGCGTCGGTGAATGCCGAGGGTACCACATCGAGACCGAGCAGGTCGTGGTCGCTGCTCCTGAGCGTCCGAACCAGGGCCTCACCGAGATGGCCGGCGCTTCCGGTAACCAAGATCTTCATATGATGGGATCAGCTCGCCGATGCCTAACGAAAGAGGTCGAACCGCGAGGCCGCCTCGGGCTCGAGACAATATGACGCCCCCAGGCCGGCCAGGCCAACCCGATTCCCGCTACAGGCCTGGCGCAGGATCCGGGAGGCCACGTCCGGCCGGTGGCCGTTTTCGGTCGCGGGACTCAAGTCCGGCTCCGCCCGACCGATACCTGAACATCAGTAGTACCTTCGTTCACTGAGGCTTATGGCCAAGTTCATCGAGGAATTCCGGGCCGTCATGGCTACCGGCGGGGATCTTCCGACCCTCCCGGGAGTGGTGCTCGAGCTGCAGGCCGCGCTCGACGACGATCTCTCGAGTGGTGAGCGGGTCGCGGACATCATTCGGCGGGATCCGGCCATGGCGACCCGGCTCCTCCGGGTGGCGAATTCCTCAGCGTTCAACACCGGATCCCCGGTCAGCAGCCTCGACGCAGCCCTCCGGCTCCTCGGCTTCCGCCAGGTCCGTTCGATCTGCATGGGGATCGCCGTGATGGGGGCCTTCAACCGGCGGGGCAGCGGCCTCCTCGATCAGCGGTTCTGGCAGCACAGCGTCGCGGTGGCAACCCTGACACGCGAGCTCGCGCGCGGGCTCCGCTACACCGCCTTGCCGCTCGACGAGCTCTACGTGGGGGGGCTTCTCCATGATGTTGGCTTCGTGCTCCTCGATCAGTACTTCCCGAGAGCCCTGAGGAATGCGCGCTCGGTCGCGAAGGCCACCAAGATGCCGCTCTGGATGACGGAGCGGATCGTGCTCGGGACTGATCATGGTGAGGTCGGCGGGATGCTGCTCGAATCGTGGTCCCTGCCTGCGGGCATCGTGGCGGCCGTCTCCTGCCATCACCATCCGCGTCTAGCGCCGGAGCAGCACCGGGACGCGGTGTGGCTCACATTCGCCGCGGAGACTCTCTGCGCCTCGAGCGGTCCGGCGCTGGCAATCGAAGAGCTCGCGGCCAAAGGCATCGATGGGATGCTCGATGCGATTCGGGGCGTCGGGTGTGATATCGATGCCGTCCTCGAAGGCGTCTCGGCGGGGGTGCCCGCGCTGATCTAAATCGCCGGCTCCGTCCGGCGCCCGCGTTCCCCAGGGCGGATCTAGCGAACCGCCTCAGGAGGTAGCAGGTTCGTTGAATCCGCACCGTGGAGCCGGGATGAACGTTGCACTCTATTGGCGGTCACTGATCAGCTCGGTGGTCGTCCTCCTCGCAGGGGCCTGTGTGCCGAGCGCGAGGTCCGCGCAGGCCGGTCCGTCCCTCTCAGGAGCGTGGAAAGCCGGGATCGAGTTCCAGTCCGGCGCGCTTGCCGCGTTCAAAGGCCTCGAGTTCATGTACGTCTTCAATGCGGGCGGTACCATGACCGAGTCGTCGAACTACGACGCAGCGCCGCCGGTGCCGCCGGCGTACGGCGTCTGGCGGGAGCTCGGACCGAACCGGTACGAGGCGAATTATCAGTACTACGTGACGAGGCCGTCGACCCCAGCCGAGTCGGCGACGGCGGGCGGCGGGTGGATGCCTGACGGGTACGGGGTCCTGACGGAAACCATCACGCTCGCGACGGACGGCGCCTCGTTCACCTCGGCCATCAAGCTCGATCTATTCTACCAGGCGGGCCAGCCGGTGGCGGGCGGCGGCGTGGGGACGGCGCACGGCCGGCGGATGTAGTCTCCACGCTTTTGACGACGATGTTGCCGTGGCAGACTTCCCAACCCGCACTCATAGAGGTCGGGCGATGACACAGACCCGCCGCTCGTGGTGGATTCTTCCGTTTTCGTTTCTGGCCTTGGCCTGGGCCGGTCATCTCCCGGCGCAACAGCATCCAGCCTCGCCGGGCGGCGGCTACACGACCGAACAGGCGAATCGCGGCCGCACCATTTACGGGACCTACTGCGCCGGTTGCCACGGGACCGGGCTTGAAGGCGCGGTGGGACCCGCGCTCGCGGGGCCGGTGTTCCTCCGAAAGTGGGGCGCGCCAGGCCGCGATGCACAGAAGCTGTTCCACTTGATCCGAGCGACGATGCCCAAGCCCGCGGTCGGCTCGCTGTCGCCGGAGGCGTATGCCCAGGTTTTTGCATACGTCCTCAAACGCAATGGCCTCCCCGCCGGCGACGATGCGCTCGATGGTTCGGCGGCTGCGCTCCAAGCAATCCACCTCGATCAACTGGCCGGACCCGGCCCGCGGAGCACAACGCCGGCCCCGGATTTCATCCCGGGCGAGCGAGGGACCACGCCATCGGGAACTGGGCCTGATCAAACCGAGCTGACGGCGGCCGGCGCCGGAGACTGGGTCAACCACACCGGCGGCTACGGCGGGCAGCGCTACTCCGCGCTCGGCCAGATCACCGTGGCCAACGCGAGTCGGTTGCAGGTGGTTTGTGCTTACCAGATGGGATCCGCCGAGACGTTCGAGACCGGGCCGCTCGTGTACCACGGCACCATGTACCTGACGACGCCCCGAATCACGGCGGCGATCGACGCCGCCACCTGCCGCCGCCGCTGGAGCTACACCTGGGAGCCGCGCGACGAGATGCCGGCGGAGATCAATCGGGGCGCCGCGATCAAAGACGGGTACGTCGTTAGGGGCAGCCCCGACGGTTACCTGATGGCGCTCGACGCCGCCGATGGACACCTCCTCTGGGCTCGACAAGTGGCCCGTCCCGGCATCGGTGAGATCATCACCATGCCGCCGCTCGTCTTCGAGGACATGGTCATCATCGGGCCCGCCGGCAGCGAGGCGGGTATCCAGGGCTGGATCGGCGCGTTCAAGATCGCCGACGGCACGCCCGTGTGGCGCTTCAACACGATCCCGCAGCCGGGCGAGCCCGGCTCGGAAACCTGGGCCAATGCGACGGTGCCGATCGGCGGCGGCGCGGTGTGGACGCCCTTGTCGTTGGATGTGGCGAAGGGCGAGCTCTACGTCGCGGTGACCAATCCCGCACCCGATTTCCCCGCCGAGCTCCGGCCGGGGAAGAACCTCTACACCAACGCGCTGGTCGCCCTCGATGTCCGGACCGGCCGATTGCGATGGTACGAGCAGCTCGTGCCTAACGACGCGCACGACTGGGACCTGACCCAGGTGGCGCCGCTCTTCCGGGCTCGCGTGCGCGGGCGGCTCCGCAACCTGATCACGGCGGCTGGGAAGGACGGCATGGTCACGGTGCTCGATCGCGACACCCACGAGCGTCTCTTCCAAACCGCCGTGAGCACCAGGGAGAATGTGGACGCGCCGCTCACCCGCGCCGGGACGCGGTCCTGCCCGGGCCTCCTCGGCGGAGTGGAGTGGAACGGCCCGGCATGGCTCCCCGCGACCAATATGTTGTACGTCCCGTCCGTGGACTGGTGCATGACCTTCAAGCTCGCGGACTCGGTCAAGTTCGTGCCCGGGGAGGGCTACCTCGGCGGCGATATCATCTTCGACCCGCCGGAGAAGGCGCATGGCTGGCTGACCGCAATCGACGTACGAACCGGCGCGATCCGGTGGCGCTATCACTCGCCGAAACCGATGGTGGCGGCGGTGACCACCACGGCGGGTCGGGTGGTGTTCACCGGTGAGAAGACCGGCGACTTCCTGGCGCTCGACGCGCGGTCGGGCCGGGAGCTCTATCGGTTCAACACCGGCGCGGGACTGATGGGAGGGCTTGTCACCTACTCCGTGGGCGGGCGCCAGTATGTCGCGACCGCGTCGGGCGGGGGCTCGCTCAATTTCGGCCGCGAGGGGGCGCCCACGATTTTCGTGTTCGCTCTGCCACAGCGTTAGGCCGCCCATGATCCCAAAGGCCTATGGAGCTCATCCGTTCGCTAGATCGCGATCGGACCGCGAGCGATCGCACCGCAGACGTACATCCCGGCTCGCTCCAAAGCTCCGCGCGAGCCCAGGTTCTCGATCTGGCACCGCGCCGCCGGAACGTGTCCCGTCTCATAGCCGATCCGCTTGAGCTCCTGAAGCAGGTAGCTCGCATATCCCTTGCGACGGTGTTCCGGCGCCACCTCCATGTAGAGGTCCCCATACGGCGGGTTGTAGTGAAAGAAGAGACCGCCGGTTGCAGCCAGTGTCCCGTCTCGATCCAAGCCCCAGGTGCCGACGGGCTCCGTGGTATGAGCGAACACCGTACCGTGGTCCGCTTTGGTCACCGGCCGAAGCTGAACGCCGGGAGCCGGCAGCGATGTGGCTTGCGAGTCGGTGAAGAGGTAGGTGTGCGGCGCATGGTCTGGGGCGAACACCCGGAGACGCGGGGCGAGGAACGGATCGTTAGTCTGGGCCTCGATCCATCGCGGGCGCGCGGCGGCAAGAAAGGCCCGGAAAAGGCTGGTCGATTCCGGCTCGGCCTCGGGGACAACGTAGAACTCCTTCACGGTATCGTGGGGTTGACCCGAAGAACTGCCGACCGCCCCATAGCCGAGCACACCCGACGCACCTGCTATCCGATAGAGCGTAGTGCGGCCTCGACTATGCCACGAGTCGTGGACAATCTGGGCGTTGACGGCTGCGAGGTAGCGGTCGCGCAGCTCGAGAACGGTCTCTAGGTCGGTGATTTGAACGGAGATCATCGAGTGAGTTACGGTAGCGTGCCGAGGGCGTTCGCGTATCGGTCGCGCAGCTCGCGCTTGAGAATCTTGCCCATCGTTCCGCTGGGCAGGGAGGCGAGGATTCTCACCGCGGCAACCCGCTGGATCCGCGCCACCCGGGAATTGACCCATTCACGCAGGGTCTCTTCATCCGCCGTTACTTCGAGGCGCAAACTCACAAATGCGACCGGCGTCTCGCCCCAGCGTGCCGAGGCGCAACCGACGACCGCGACCTCCAGAACCGCTGGGTGCCCCTGCAACACCCGCTCGATGTCGGCCGGGTAGATGTTGAAGCCGCCGGAGATGATCATGTCCTTCTTGCGATCTGAGAGCCAGAGGTACCCGTCGGCGTCGAGCCTTCCGATATCGCCCGTCCGCACGTAGCGCCGTCCGAGCTCATCCGTCCAGAGCGCAGCCGCATCCGCATCGCGGCGGGCGTGGTAGCTGGACATGAGGGTCGTGCTGTGGCCCGCAATCTCACCTTCCGTATCGGGCGGCAGCACATGGCCCGCATCGTCGATGATCCGCACCGATACCGTCGACAACAGCGTGCCGACCGAGCCGAGCTTGCTCGCCGGCGCGGCGTGCGCCGCCAGCAAAGTCAGCGTGCCCGTCTCCGTCTGGCCGTAGAGATCAAAGAACGCTCCCGGCCAGATGGCGAGCACCTGCTCCTTGGTCGTGGCGCCGAGCGGAGCGCCGGCGCAGAGCTTGGTGCATCGCCGGTTGCGAACCGATTCCTCGAAGCCGGGCGTCTCGAGCGTGCGGACCAGCGTCGCGGGTGCGAACCAGGCGTTGTCGATCGGCTCCGTGGCCAGCGTGCTCACGGAGGCCGCAGCCGAGAACTTGTGCATGATGAAAAGGGTTCCACCGCACCACAACGTCAGATACAACGACGACATCCCGAAGTTCGAATAGAGGCCGACGGTCTGGAGCAGGTGGGACCCTGCCGTAACGCCGATGCTCGCCAGACTCGCATTCTGCGCGCTCCGGCCTCGATAGCTCTGGACGATACCCTTCGGAACGCCCGTAGTCCCCGAGCTGTAGATGAGATCCGATGTCCACTGCGGGTCGATGTCGATCGATGTGACGAGCGGGTCGGTCGCGAGCCACCGATCGAGCGCCGTCGAACCATCCGTTGCCGTGCGACCGCCCATTGCTACGAGCGCGATCGTGCCCGGATCTCTCCCGAGACCCACCGCCGCGCTAGCCTTCTCGGCGTGGTCCGCATCGTGAAAGACGATCGTTACGCCGGCATCGTCGATCATGCGCGCCAGCGCGTCGGGCGTGATCAGCCCGGGAAGCGGAACGACGGTGACCCCGAGGACTTGGCAGGCGACGACGACCACGACGAAATCGAGACCGTTCGACGCTATGATGCCCACGCGGTGGGTGCCGCCCGGCTCGAGCCCGAATGCTCGCAGTCGTTCGGCGCCGCGCCGCGCTCGCAAAACCAGCGCGCCGTACGAAAGCGTTTCATGGTCGCACACCACCGCCCGCTGATCCGGAAAACTCCCGGCATGCGAGAGCACTCGGCTGGCGAACGAAACGAAGGGTTCGTCGGTCATTGCGAACCCGAAATCACGGGCGAAGGTTGCGCCCTGTCAACCGGGCGCCGGGCGCGATCTTGTGATCGGACACCCAACGGGGCAGGTTGATGGCTCGGGCGTCTCGCGGTCGTCGACGGCGTATGGAGGCTTCGATGGAGTTGGATACCCGGCAGGCAGTGACCCATGAGGTCCGACCTCCCGCTCGACGCGTTGCTGCCGCCTTAGCGCTCTCATGGCTGGCCGGCGGATCGTCGTTGCTCGCCACCCAAGCCCCGCCGACCCCAATGTCGCTCCGCCGCTCTTCGTTCACCTGGAATCAAGCCGAGCGCGAGTTCGGCTTCGCGCACTGGGACGAGGTCTTCCCGGGCAAGCCCATCGCCCGCGGCTCCGCGGTCCACCCGCTTCCCGCGGGGAAGCCAATCGCTGGGTTGGCACCTGACACGCCGGGCGGAGCGGCTCTCGAGCGCTATGTCACGGAGCAGAAGGTCGCCGGCCTCATCGTCCTCCACGACGGCGCCGTCCGGCTCGAACGCTATGCGCTCGGCTACGGGCCTACCGGTCGCTGGACCTCGCAGTCGGTTGCCAAGGCGGCCACCAGCACGCTCGTGGGCGCGGCGGTGCTGGACGGCTTCATCAGGAGCATCGACGACTCCGTAACCCGCTATCTCCCCCCGCTCGCCGGAAGCGGCTATGACGGCGTCACCATCCGCCAGCTGATGACGATGACCTCGGGCGTCCGCTGGAACGAGGACTACAGCGACCCCGAGTCCGACATCGCCCGCTTCTACCGCCAGCCGATCACCCCTGGCCTCGATGCCGTCGTGAGCTACATGCGCACGCTCCAGCGCGAGGCGCCTCCGGGAACGAAGTGGGTCTACAAGACGGGGGAGACCCATCTGCTCGGCGCCCTCGTCGCCGCAGCGACCAAGCAACCTCTTGCCGAGTACCTCTCCGCCCGGATCTGGGCTCCCTACGGGATGGAGCAAGCCGCGTCGTGGATGATCGATCGCTCCGGCCATGAGCTTGCCGGCTGCTGCCTCCAAGCCGGTCTCCGCGACTTTGCCCGGTTCGGACAATTCGTGCTCGACGGCGGGAAGATCCACGGCCGCGCGGTTGTACCCGACGGATGGTTCGCCGAGGCGACCCGGAAGCACTGGGCGACCACGTACCCCGAGCGGGGCTATGGATTCCAGTGGTGGACCGGGGCAGGGGATACGTTTGACGCGATCGGGATTCACGGGCAGCTGATTCACATCGACCCCGCGCGCCGGCTCGTGGTGGCGATCAACAGCGCTTGGCCCGAGGCGGTCAGCCGGGAACGGACCTTCGCTCGGCTCCGAATGCTCGAGACCCTTGCCGGCGCGCTCGACGCGGAGCGGAAGTGATCGAAACCCCCACGGCTTGATTCCGTCGCCGGCAGCTCAATCCTCGTCGAAATGCGTAGGGAGGCTCGGATGGAGCTCGATCCTCAGTCGAACGCCGTGGTCACCGCGATCAACGCCAGCGGTGTGGTCCCGTTTCATCGATTCCACCCGACCGAAGCGCGCAAAGAGCTCCTGAAGTTGCGGGTGGAACGGCCCGGAGTTCCAACCCACCAGATGTCGGCCGTGTCGGAGGAGAGCTTCTCGACGCCGGACGGCAGCGTCAGAGTGCGAATTCTGCAGCCCCGTCCGGCGCGAGCGGAGGAGCGGATGGGAGCGGTCATCTACTTCCACGGCGGCGGCTTCTTCGCAGGCGGGCTCGACGAAACCGATCTTCTCGTCCGCCAGATTGCCAAGCAGGCGGACGTCGTCGTCTTCAACG
>JBDTOH010000226.1:0-8740 GCA_039933355.1 Gemmatimonadota bacterium
TCGGACGGTGACGATGCGGCTCTGACCTTCGCGGTCGATTTTGGCCCGGAGCTTCGCGATGTGAGTGTCCACCGTGCGGGACTCGATGCTCGAGTGATATCCCCACACCTCCTTCAGCAACTCGGCGCGCGACACCAGGTTGCCGCGCCGCTGGGCCAGAGCGTGGAGCAGGTCAAACTCGAGCGGGCTGAGCTCGATCTCGCCGCTGCCGATGGAGACCGTGCGGCGATCGCCGTCGATCTCGAGCTCGCCGACCCGGGAGATTCCGATCGAGGTCTTGGGCTTCGTCCGGCGGAGCAAGGCCTCGACCCGGGCCAGGAACTCGAGCACTCCTACCGGCTTCACCACGTAGTCGTCGGCGCCTAACCGGAAGCCCTGGACCTTGTCGGCTTCTTCTCCTTTGGCGGTGAGAATCAGGACCGGCATCTCGCGCCCACCACGCCGGAGCTCGCGGAGGACCTCGTAGCCGCTCATCTCGGGAAGCCGCAGGTCGAGGACGATGAGATCGGGAGCCATCCCTCGAGCGAGCGTCAGTCCCTCGAGGCCGGACTCCGCGTGGAGCACCTCGTACCCTTCGACCTCGAGCGAGGTCCGAAGACCGAAGGCGAGATCGGGGTTGTCCTCGACCAAGAGCACGCGCCTCATGGTAGCGTGCCTTCGGCCGATGCCAGCTCCACCACGACCCGCGCGCCGCCGGTATCGGTATCCTCGATCCAAGTCTTGCCGCCCAGGTCGGTCGCCAGCGAGCGCACCACCGCGAGCCCGATCCCGCTCCCGGCTACGGCTGAGCGCGTCTCGCGCCCAAGCCGGTAGTAGCCCTCCCACACCCGCTCGCGGTCTTCGAGCGGAATTCCCGGCCCTTGGTCGTCCACCAGGATTCTGGTGTGCCCGTTCTGAGATTCGGCGGCCACAATAACCGTCTGCCCGCGCGGTCCGTACTTGACCGCGTTGTCGAGGAGATTGAGAAGAATCTGGCGCACCGCGCTCCGATCGGCGCGGACCGACGTGTCGGACCCGACATCGGTGCGCAGGGTGACGCCGCGCGCGTCGGCGAGCGGGCGGAACGCGTCGAGCGTCTCGCGGACGAGGTCGCCTAACGGCAGCGCCTCGCGCTCGAGCCGCCTCCGTCCGCGCCCAGCGCCGGAGAACTGAAGGACGTTCTCGACCAGCCGGATCAGCCGGCGCGTCTCCTGATCGATGACGTCGAGCGATCGCTCCCGCTCCGCGTTGGAGCGGAGCCGGCCGAGCTTGAGGAGCTCCGTGAAGATCAGAATCTGCGAGAGCGGGGTGCGGAGCTCGTGGGAGACGTTCGAGACAAAGTCGGACCGGATCGCGATCAGCTCGTACTCCCGCCGGAGCTGGAACAAGGCGGTCACGATGAAGAGCGCGCTCAAGCCGAGCAGGCCAATGACGAGCGCCGTCGGAGACGACGGAATCCCACCGATCACCAGCCGGTTCGAGATCCCGGGACGAAGCTCCAGGTGGAGCGCCAGATCGCCGAACTCGGTGCCTAACCGGGCGGAGCCGTGGTAGGGCGACGCATAGGCGATCGGTGAGCGGTAGAGCGGCGGTCGGTCGCCGGCGGCGACGGTGATCGAGTAGAGCGAATCGGCGGGGAGACTACCGGTGACGGCGGGCGGCAGTGCCTTTTCGTCGCGCATGACCTGCCTGAACGGCGACTCGGCGCCGCCGAGGCAGGCCGAGAATCCTCTGAGGCCATACTTGCCCGACGCCGCTCGATAGGAACTGATGAAGAATCCGTCAACCGGTCCCGCCGGTGCGGCGATGAACCGGAATCGCCATCCGACTTCCTCGAGAAGCTTCATGGCGAAGCGCAGCGTGTCCGTGAGGAACGCGTCGTCCCCCGGTGTGAGGGCGGCGCCCGTGGTCCGAAAGAGCCCGCCGCCGGGAGGGGTTTCGAGCTGCGTATTGCCGGAAGGGCATTCGGTGCCGGGCGGGAGAGCAACCTGCCGGTGCGACGAGGACCAGGACGCGAATGTGGCGACGACCGCGCCGCCGAGTTGCCGGTAGGTCCGCGACGCCAGAATGAACGCGCCAAACCCGGCATAGTCGTCGAGCGCCCGCTCGGCGGTCGCCCGGTGCCGCCGGGCGGTCTGGATGGCTTGGACCGCGAGCCCCGCGCCGACGCTCAGGCTCAGCACCAAAAGCACGGCCAGCGCAAACAGGCGCCGTCGCGGATTGCCTCCGCCGATGCGAGTCGTTCCTGAGCTCATGTGCCGTTCGCCCCCGACGGAAACTAGTCGCGGTTGGGAAAACGCACCGCCACTCTGTCCCACGTTCACAGGTCCGTAACAAAACTTCACCGGGCCGCCACCGTAGGGAGACCCAGCGGTAGCGGCTCGAATAGTAGGGTTGTGGGACCTGGATCTGAGGACCGGCACCGAGCTCATCTCGTGGGGCGACCATGAAGACTGTCATTCTATTGCTCGCAACGGCTGCAGGGATTCAACCGGTCCACGGTCAGACGGTCGGCTCGCGGGCACGCACGTTCACCTTGGAATCGATCAAAGGGCTCGAGCCGGTCAACGTTATGGTAGAGGCTTCGACTTATCGCGGCCGACGGGCTGTGAGGCTGTTGGAGCGGGATTCGGCCGCCTCGCAGTCCGCCGGCGGGCCCGCGATCGCGGTCCTCACCGACTCGGACTTCGGCGAGGGAACGGTCGAGCTGATGGTGGCGGGCACCGTCCGACCCGGCGCCGATGCCGGCGCGCGCGGGTTTATCGGGCTCGCGTTCCATATCGAGCCCGACAATTCGCACTTTCAGACCTTCTACCTCCGTCCGACCAACGGGCGCGCCACCGAGCAGCTCAGGCGCAATCATGCCGTCCAATACACCTCCGAGCCGGATTTCCCGTGGGCGCGCCTCAGGAAAGAGAATCCGGACGAATACGAATCGTATGCCGACATGGAGCCCGGAGTCTGGACCAGAATGAAGATCGTAGTGTCGGCCAAGAAGGCGGAGCTGTTCGTGAACGGAGCGGAGCAGCCGAGCCTCGTGGTGAACGACTTCAAGGCGGGCGCTGAGCGGGGCCGGCTCGCGCTCTGGATCGGACCGGGAACGGACGGCTACTTCACGAACCTAACGGTTCGATGATCTCAGGCTGGGCGCTCCGCTGCAGGATCCGGTCGCCTTTGGTGAGGCTCGATTCATGAATTCGGTCGGACTGGGAGTCGTCGCCCTCGCATTGGTCATCGCAGCGGCCACGGTCGCGGCGCATCAGGTCAAAGACGACGGCGCCCGCCTGGAACGGCTGGCCGGCGGTGTCTACGCAATCATCCACGAAGACGCCACGAGGGATTGGCCGAGCGGCGCGACCAACCGGCCATATGGGAACACGGGAGTGATCGTAGGCGACGACGGCGTGCTGGTCGTGGACGCGACCGACTTGCCGTCGCGGGCGCAGGCAGGCGCGTGCGTGAGCTGCTCGAAGCGGTCCAGGCACGGGTCGACCCGCTGCTCCGCCAGGGGAGAACCGCCGAGCAGGTGCAGAAGGAGTCAACCTCGAGGACCTCCGTCAGGGATTCGTTGGGGGAGATGACCGGAACGCCGGAGCGTATTGGGACGAGTCGATCAAACGGGCGTTGGTCGAGCGAACCATTCAGTGCGTCACGGGATACCGCTGTTGACGACGGGCGCGCGGGTCGTGCCCGTTCGCGTAGTACCACTCAAACAGGAGACATCGGCATGCGAATCATCACGCTCATCACGCTCGGGACGATGGCGGGGTCCGGGACAGCCCTCCGCGCCCAAGCCGGCGACGGCCACGCGCGCGACGTCCAGCTCAGCATGCTCGAACACCAGCGGAAGACGCTGCTCGCCATGGCCGACTCGATGCCGGAGCGGCTCTATCGCGACAAGGCGACTCCCGCGCAGCGGGATTTCGCCCAGCAGGTAGGCCACGCGGCCGGCTCCGCGGCCTACATCGCGTCGTCCGTGCTCAAGGGCCCGGCGATGAGCCTGCCGGACAGCGGGTCGTCGTTCAACAGCAGGGCCGGTCTCCGCACCTTCATCAACGCGGCCTTCGACTACTCGGCGGGCGTGTTCAAGGGCCAGACCGCCGCGGCGCGGACGCAGACGGCCAATCTGTTCGGAACCTCGATGCCGGCGTGGCAGGTCTGGGACGAGATCTACACCCACACGATTTGGACCGCGGGTCAGATCGTCGCGAATTTCCGGAAGAACGGAATGGCGCCTCCGGCCTTCACTTTCTTTTAGCGGCTCTTCTCGGACGGGGGGCGGGCGGTTCCTCGAATTGCTTGCGGAACGCATCGTAGGCGAGCAGGCGGTTCGCCTCCATCCGGCGGAGCGCTTCGGCAAAGTCCCGCCGGAGCAGGGCCGCGATGATGCCGTCGTGCTCCTGGTCGGCGATGGCTCGGTGGGTGGGATTGGCGAACGACCAGAACTCGAGCTGGAGGACCTCCCGTCCCAGCTGCTCGAGCAGCTCGACGAGCCGTGCGTTCCCGCATCGCGACGCCAGGATCCGGTGGAATTCGAGGTTGAGACCTAACGTTCGGGCCGCTTCGGCGGCCCGAACCGCTTGGTGCATGGCCGTGTTGGTACGCTGGAGATGCGCCAGGTCGGCGGGCGTGAGCTCGGAAAGAGACGCCTTCCCGGCGTGCCGCTCGAGAACCGTGAGGATCGGGTAGAGATCGACGAGCGCGCGGACCGGTCGATCGGGAATCTGAAACCCGCGGCGCGGCACCCGGGTGACGAACCCCTCGTTGGTGAGGATCATCAGCGCCTCGCGGACCGGCATCCGGCTTACGCCGAGGCCGCGAGCGACATCATCCTGGCGAATGAACTCGCCGGGCTCGAACGCCCCGCCGAGGATCTTCTCTCGGAGCGCTTCCGCAGCCCGCTCAGCGACGGTGGCGACCGGCCCGATCTCGGCCCAGGGCCGCGAGGGCTTCGGTCTCGGGGGACGAGTGGGAGCAGGGCGGACTTTGGGCATGGGCTCTTGACGGCACGGGCGAGTGAACGGTAAATCTAACTATCTCCTCTTTTTGGATCCAGGATCCAGACGCCTCTTTCAATGGACCCGCCAATGAACCCGCTGTGGACCCGCAGGTCCGTGAAATGGTTTTTTCTGGTTGGGTTTGGCGTTCCCTGGCTCGGGTGGACTCTCCGCGCGGTGGCCGGTGTCTCCAACTCGCCGATCGCCACGGCGTTGTTTTACACCGGCGACTTCATGACCGTCGGAGGATTCGTCGCGACGTATGTCGCCGCCGGTCGCCCCGGGCTGATCAGCCTCTTCAAGCGGTACTTCCAGGTTCGGGCGTCGGTTCCGTGGATCCTCTATGCTCTGTTCCTGCCGTTCGTCTGGATCGGTCTGGCGACGGTGACCTACGGGGCGACCCACGGTGGGGTTGGGCGCATCGCTCCCGCCGGCCTGCTCATGTACGTCTCCGGTCCGGCGCTCATCGCGATGACGACAGGACCCCTCGGTGAGGAGGCCGGCTGGAGGGGCTTCCTGCTTCCTCGTCTGTTGGGCCGCTATTCGCCGATCGCCGCGAGCCTGATTCTGGGGGTGATCTGGTCCGCGTGGCACTATCCGCTGTATTACAATCGCGTATTTGCTTCGATCGGCGGGGCCGCCAATTTCACGATCTCGTGTCTGTGCTTCAGCGTGTTGCTCACCGTGCTCTGGGCCTTCACCCGCGCCAGCGTGTTCTGGGCGATCATTCTGCATTGGAGCGTCAACGTCACACCGGGCGTCGTCGGTGCCGTCTTTCCTGATATCCCGCAACCGGATGGGGGCGTCGGTCAGTGGCTTCGGGTAGGCTTTCTCGTGATCACCACTGTCGCCGTCATAGCAATGGTCGGAGCCGGACGGCTGCGGGAGAAGCTGGCCGAGGCGCGCTCGACGCTCGACGACGAAGCGATCGATGCGGACCGGCGACCCTAACCCTTAGGGCTCGACGCTACTCCCAAGCGTCTCTCGAACACGCACCTGAAGTGGTCCCGTAGCTCGCGCTCGAAGCAAACCGTGTTCGCGCTGATCCCCGTGGCGAACGCAAGGCGAAAGTTCTCGCTCAGGAGGTAGCGTGGTATGAGCGAGAGCTTGGGCAACGTCTTCTTGAGGTTCGGTGCGTCGAACCAGCGTTCCCATTGGCGAATCGTCTCGATGGAGTCGAGCCGGCCGTTGCTGGTGGAGACCACTGAAATGTGGCGCCGCGGTCCGCTCGATCTGTTCCTGACCGTACGGTAGCCATGATCCGGGGAACTGCTTCCCCATCAGGGCGAGGTAGAACGCGCTCGAGTCCCGCGGTGGGTCCAGGTCGAGCTGATCCGCGGGGATCATGTTCCTTCCAAATGTCGTGGCCGGAGGAGCAGAGCTAGGCGACTCAATCGGGAGGGGGCTGATCCTCGTGGGGGTAGCTTCCGGCGGCCAGCTCCGGTCTGCAGAAAAAGCCGCCCGCCCGGCGGCAGCACGCTTGCCATCCCGCGGAACAGGCTGCCAGAGATCTCTTCCTGCTTACCGTTTCGGTAGTCGTCCAGCGAGCAGAAGTGCTCGAACGCGCCGAGGCTCGCGACGGCGTCGAACCCGCCAAAGGTGTCGGGCTCGATCAACCGGCCGTCGCGAACCCCGACCGTGAACCCGTTTCGCCGGCAGACTGCGGCCTGCGCCGACGACAGCGCCGCGCCGACGCCCGTGGCGCCCAGGTTCCGGATGGGACAATCCCCGCGCGGATTGCCCGGCTCCGACTACAGGGCCCGCCTCCAAGGGATCGCTGAGAATCCCCCGTGAGCGACCTAACTGCCCACGGCGCCGGACATTGTGGCTCGACGGGGACGGCCTGACGCCGCCGCCCTAACCGCACTCGACCGGTTGTGCGCCATGTAACGACGAGTAGCGTCTCCAGGCCGTGCTCGTGCTCGTGCTGGTGCGACCGAGCCGGACCTCTTGCTTGGAGATATCGATGAAATCGCGGTGGAAAGCAGTAGCGGTGGCCCTGGCGTTGACGGGAGTGGCGGCGGGGAGCGCCGAGGCGCAGACCAGCGAGATGCATTTCGGCCCTCAGGTCATCTTCAACTTCGACTCCAGTGATTTCGGCATCGGCGCCCAGTTCAGCGCACCGATCGCGCACTATCTCGAGTTTTACCCTTCGTTCAACCTCTTCTTTCCCGATGTGGGTTCTGCTTTCGCCGTGAACGCCGACCTCAAGTACCGGTTTACGGGGCAAGGGTGGAACTGGTTATATGCCGGGACCGGGCTGAACGTGACCCACGCTAGCGTTGACGTGGGCACTACCAGTGTCTCCAGCACCCGCGGTCACTTGAACCTCTTCGGCGGTGTCGAATCGCTCCGCGGCAGGATCCACCCGTTCGGCGAGCTCCGGTTGGTCTTGATCAAGGGTTCGACCGTTCAGGTCGCCGGCGGAGTAAACATTACGCTGGGCACCCACCACCGTTAGGTTTGCAACGGTATCGGATGGCAGCCCGGCGGGTAGTCCGCCGGGTTCGTCCGGTGAATTCGATGGCGCCGGCGCGGATCGGAGCTGGTACCGCGACCGGAGCCGGTTCCTAACGATGTGATCCATCAGGAGCACCACATGGCTCGTATGGCGAAGAAGGTTGTTGCTCGGAAAGCCGTTGCCAGGGGTCGGGCGGCGACGAAGGCGGCGGTAAAGGCGGTCACGGCGGATACGAAGGTGGTCAGGTCGCGTGCGGCAGAAGCGACCAAGGCCATCAAACGGCTGGTCCAGGGCCTGAAGACCTCACGGACCGCCAAGGTCGCCGCGGCGGCGGCAACGCTGGCCGCGGTTGGTCTCGTGCTCCGGAGAGCTCGGAAGCGCTAGGGTCGGCCCCGGCGGGCATGTTAGGTGCCTGCCCCCGGCGGAGCAGGCTGGAGCGATAGAGTGGACATCGAGCGGGAGTTCACGCGCGGGCCGGTCTCACTAGTCGGCATGGGAAACGCTCGCCAACCTGGTTGGCGAGCGTTTGCGTGTGGGCCTGCGGCGGCGGGTGGTCGCGCCGGGCGACTCAGGCCATATTCCTCCCGTCTCTCCTCAATCGAGTCATTCGCCGTGACGCATCACTCCGCATGCCGGTCGTGCGCTTTCCGCGCCGCCGCTCTTGGCCTCGCCCTCGCTCTGGTGGGCCAGCCGCTCGCGGCTCAGCGGCCGCACCTTTCCGCGGCTGCTCGCACGTACGTCCGGATCGACACGGCCGTCGTGGCGCTCACGAACGCCCGGGTCATCGACGGCACCGGCGCCGCCGCGCGGGAGAACCAGACGGTCATCATCCGAGACGGGAACATCGCGGCCGCGGGCGCCGCGGCCGGGATCGCGGTGCCTGCCGGTGCGCTCGTGATCGATATGACTGGGAAGACGGTGATTCCCGGGCTGGTCATGGTGCACGAGCATCTCTACTACCCGGCGGGTCCCGGGATCTACGGGAACTACACCGAAAGCTTCAGCCGCCTCTATCTCGCCGGGGGTGTGACGTCGATGCGGACCGGTGGCAACATGAACGGCTACTCCGAGCTCAACATCGCCAAAGCGATTGAACGGGGCGACAAGGCCGGGCCGTGGATCGATGCGACCGCGCCCTATCTCAACGGGCCAAACAACTTCGGGCAGATGCAGGCGCTCGACTCGCCGGAGGCCGCCCGAAAGTTCGTCACCTTCTGGGCTGATCAGGGGGCGACGTCGTTCAAGGCTTACATGCAGATCCACCGCGACGTGCTCGGCGCGGCGATCGGGGCGGCCCACGCGC
>JBDTOH010000227.1:0-8689 GCA_039933355.1 Gemmatimonadota bacterium
GGCGCGGGCTCGAGCGCCGATCCGCTCCGCCCAGAGCGTGTACCATGCCGCGGGGACGGATGTCGCACTCCCGCGCCGGTCCCAGGCCTTGAGCTCGGCCACCATCGGCGCGATCTCCTCCGCCCGCTTCGGTTCGATCGCCTGGAGAAGGTCCCAGTCGTGCTCGAGCAGCGGCAACTCCCGCTCGGCCGCGAAGAAGTAGGTGTCGAACGCCATCGCCGCCCACTGGTCGAACGTGAACTTGCCGGGCCGGCTCAGCAACCGTCGCGACGCTTTGGACCGCCAGTTCTCCGGATGGAGCGCGATATAGCTCGGGAACTGATCTCGCCGGGGGTTCACGTCGGCGGTGGTCGTATAGAACGGGCTCGAGTTGGTGTTCTGCATCCAGCCGGACGGCGGGTTGAGCACCTGCGGCAGCTCGTTCGGTGTGTGATATCCCTTCCAGTCGGTGCGCGGATCGGAGCCGTCCACCGGCTTGGTCCAGTCGAACGAGGTGTCCCGCTTCGGGATCGCGCCGGAGTGGATAAAGAAGATGTTGCCGGCCTGGTCGGCGTACATGACGTTATGATAGGTCAGCCCGTTGATATCGAGCGCCCGGCGGAATTCCTCGAGGTTCTTCGCCTTCCCCATCGCGTACCACTGCTGGACAATGCCGCCTCGATCGATGTTGCCGAACATCACGGCGAGCTGCTTGCCGTTCTTGATCGCGAGAATCGGTCCGTGATGGGTCTTTCTGAGCACGATCGGTCGGACCTCGATCCCGGCCGCCGTCTTCACCCGGATCGAGTCCCGCCACTCGGTCGCCTGGCGATACCCGCCGCCGTACTTGTACGCGAGCGGACGGGCCGGATCGTCGAACGTCTCCTCCCACACATCAACCATGTCGGAGCTGTTGACCGTCAGCGCCCAGCCGAGGTGCTCGTTGTGGCCCTTCACCGGGACGACGGTCTGAGCGTACGCCGTTAGGCCCGTCATGTTCCACCCTTCGTCGCTCATCCAGTGACTCTCGTACACCGGAAGCATCGGGGTGTGCGGGTTGACGAACAGCATCGGGTAGCCGGACGCGCTCTTGGCCGCGCTCACGGCCCACATGTTCGAGCCGTCCGGCTCGGACGCCTTCTTCGGAAGCACCATGTTCGAGAGCGAGCGGAGATCGAGCCCCGGCACGTCCGGGCTCACGGCGAAGGCACGATTCATCGCGAGAGCCATCCAGCCCTCGTATCGGATCGGGAGCTTTGGCTTGATCTCGGGGTGCCGGTAGAGGAAGTAGTTGGTGCCGTCGGCCCAGGCATCGACCAGCGCCTTCACCGCCGGGCTCGCCTGAGCGTACTCCTCCCGGCCGAGCCGCTCGAGCTCGAACGCCCGGTAGAAGATGTCCCAATTGACTCCGTCTTCGCCGTTGACCTCGGCGAGCCGGCCCAGCGACTGGATGTAGTTAGGCTCCGTCTCGGGGAATCGGTCTTCCGCGCGCGCGTACGTCACGCCAAACTCCGCGTCGGCGTCGGTCTTCCCGTGGACGTGGGGGACGCCGTAGCGGTCCCGGTAGATCGTGGTGCGCCGCGCCTGCTCCTCCCATCGCGCTTTATCCGCGCGCGAGGGGGCCGGCGCCTGGCCGGCGAGCGGCCGCGCCTGATGGCCGACCAGGGTCGCGATCGCCGCGACCAGTATGACGTGCTTGGTCATCTCCGAAATCCTCTCTCCCACTGCGGAGTCCACCACTCGACCAGCGACCTAACGCGCCCTATCCCGAGCGGGAAAGCAATCCCGCCGGCAGCCCCGAGAGCAGCGGAGTAGAACCCTCGCCGCGATCGGGTGACACCTTCGTCATTGCCACGGCACCGGCCCGAACGGCTTCTCCTCCGGCCAGATCTCGTCCAGGGTGTCGTCGTCGTAGAGCCGGCCTCCCTTCATCACGTACGCGATGTCGGCGGTGTTCTTGATGTTCTCGAGGGGGTCCGAGTTGAGCACGATCAGATCCGCGAGCTTTCCGCGCGTGATCGAGCCGAGCTGGTGCTGCAGCCCGATGAAGTACGCGCCGTGAATCGTCGCGACCGTGAGCGCCTCGAGCGGGGTCAGCGCCTCGGCGCTCGCCCAGATCTCCCAGTGCGATCCGATTCCGGGCTGCTCGCCATGGTCGCCGATCGAGCCATACCCGCCCGCGCGGACAATGTCCGCGAGGCCCTCGGCGATCATGGGGAACGAGAACTCATCCTTCGGCATTGGCTTGGCCCCCTGCACCCGCCGCTCCAGCTCCGCCCTCGGCATGAAGTGGCCGTACTTGGCGTCCTCCAGCAGCCGCTGGAGCGGCCGGAAGTATTCCTTGGCGCCGTTGACATGACCCGCCACGATGTAGGTCGGGTTGTACACCATCCCGGCTTTGCCGAAGAACCGGCTCGCGTCGCTGTAGATGGGGAGGGGTGCGAGGAGGTGCTCCCAGCCGGTCTGCCCGTCGATCGTCAGGCCGACGTCGAACGTGAGCGGGCCGCCCTCGCCGGTAACGGTGATGCCGCGCCGGCGAGCCGCTTCGACGATGTACTCGTTCTGCGCCCGGCGGCTCTGGCGGAAGTTCTTGATGCTCACCGCGCCCCAATCCGCGCGCCGATTGACCTCGTAGGCCGCGTCGGCGACGGAGTGGAGAATCAGGTTGTCGCCCCAGGCATAGCCCGGGTGGATCACCAGCTCCGCCGTGCTGAAGGTGCGCGGCCCCATGACCACATCCGCGTCGATCATCGCCGCCAGCGGGAAGATCGACTCCGAACCGACGCTCGGGTCCAGGATCGCGGTCACGCCATACGCCAGATCGAGCGCCGAGAGCGGCCGGTGCGCCGGGATGACGCCGCTGGCTTCACTGGTGTGGTGCGCGTGCATGTCGACGAGACCGGGCATGACGACCTTGCCCTCGAGATGGAGCACCCGGTCCACGCCGGTCGTGTCGCATACGCCGACGCAGACGATCCGCGCCCCCTTCACGATCACCGTCCCTCGAGGAATCACCCGGCCGCTGTCGATCGTGATGATCTTGGCCCCGACCAGCGCGATGCTCCCGCCCGGCGCCGGCCGGGCAACCTGCAGCGTGATGCGGGAAGACGTTAGGCGGCGGGTGACCACGTCGTAGGTCACGTACCGGTCGCCGGACGCGAATTGCAGGGTCCGGTCGTCCCGCCAGCTCGGGTACGCGCCGGCGACTCTGCCGATCAGCGTCCGTCCCGGCACGACCACATTGGGATCGGTGGCCACGAGGACAGCCGAGTCGCCCGAGCCGGTCGGCGGGACCGCCATCACATAGATCAGCCGGTCCGACTGGTAGGCTACCCGCTTCCCGTCCGGCGACAGGATCGGCTGCGCGCCGCGATCCAGGCGGGGCGGAAATCGGAGCACGTCGCGTCCCTCACCGCCGTCGATCGGGATCGACCGGATCTTGATCTCCTGCGCGAGCGCGGCGGCGGGCGGGAACGGCTTGTACAACTCGCCGAGAGCGGCCGGGTTCTGCTGGTACTGGAACGCGACCCGATCTCCCACGACATACGCCGCGTTGAGCGCGCTGAGCGGCGCGATCGTGGCGAACGCGCCGCCGGCCGCGGGCAGCCACCCGACAGTCCACGCGGCGCCGTTCCACCCGTTCCACGCTCCAGGGCGCGGCCCCGCGCCCTTGGTGACGACGATCCGGCGGCCGTCCGCGGTCCAGCCCGGCTGGTAGTACTCGCCGGCCTCCCGGGTTATGCGCTTCAAGTCCGATCCGTTGGCCGAGACGGTCCAGACGTGACCGCGCTCGCGGTCGTGCCAGGTGGCGAATGCGATCGAGAGCCCGTCCGGCGACCACGCCGGCGTGAGCTGGACCGTGCCGGGGACTTCGTGGGTGAGCGGCCGCGGCGCACCCCCGGGAAGCCCGGTGACCCAGATCTTGCCCGCCGCAACGAAGGCCAGCCACTTCCCGTCCGGTGAGCCGGCCGGCCACTGGAGAAACTTCACGTCGAACGTGCTGTCGTTGATGGTCGGACGGCTGCGAGGTTGCTCCCCGATCACCCGGAGCACCCGGGCCCGGAACGGAATATTGGTGACCGTGCCGGTCTCGACGTCCACGCGCCGGAGCTTTCCGCCCTCCGTCAAGACCACCGAGCGGCCGTCGGGCGTCCATTGAAAGCCGGGAACCAGCCGATACGCGTACTGCGCGTTGACCTGCGAGAGGTCCTTCGTGATCGGCGCCAGCACTCGCTTCTCGACGCCGGTGGCGAGATCGCGGACGTATAGGGCCGTGCGCGGCTTGAACTCGTGACCGCGATACGAAAACGTCTGATCCGGCTCCTCGAGCGCGAACGCGAGCCGGCCACCGTCGGCGGAGACCGCAGGCATCAGCGCAGCCGGCGGATCGATTCCCACATCGCTCGCGTACGCGGTCGCCTTGAGCGCCGCGATGAACTCCGGGCTGAGCTTGGCGCTTTCCTTCGTGCGCACGTTCTCGACCTTGCCGGTCGCCAGCTCCAGTCGCTGAATCCGGTGACCTGCCGTCAAGAGCCCGAGGCCCTCACCGGTCGAGTACGAGATGTGATAGTAGAGGTAGCGCCCGTCCCGCGAAAATGCCGGCCCGTCGTAGTGCATCAGCCGCCCGCCTAACAATCGGACCGGCTTGCCGCCCGCGAGCGGTAACCGCCACAACTCCATCGTCTGCCGGTGCCACCCGCGACCGGGGGTCGGAAACACCCGCACCGCCACAATGCTCTTCCCGTCCGGCGCCCAGGCCGGCGAGACAAACCGGGTCTCGAGGTCGATGAACACCGGCCGTGGGCTGGTCCCGTCGGCGTTCATGACCCAGACGTTGTTCTGTCCCTGCCGGTCCGAGATGAACGCGATCCGCCGCCCGTCCGGCGAAAAGGCCGGATGGAAGTTGAGAGCGGGGCCGCTGTTCTGCGTGAGGGTGGTCGCCTCGCCGCCGCTCATCGGAAGCCGATAGATCTGGCCGAGGAGATCGAACGCAAGCGAGCGGCCGTCGGGGGACACGGTGACCGAGATCTCGGTCCCCTCATCGGTCCAGAAGTCGATTGTCCGGGTCTTGCCCTGCGGCCGCATCAGCGTGACCGAGGCATCGACCACCTGCGCGACGACCCGCTCGGACCGGGTGGAGAGGAGCCCGAGCGCGGCGAACGCCAACCACCGTTTCATAGCCGTAATTCCTGTCCCCGAACGTCGGCAGGCGATCTCACTGATGGCGTTACACGGCCGCGACCCATGGCCGGCGGGCGTCACGACGCATCCGGCTGATCCCGCCACCTCGCGGGGCCGCGGGAAAGGTCGCCGCTGAGCCCAAGCACCGGCGCTCCAGATTTTCAGGCGTCGTTCGAGCATGTATGTTCTGAATCGTGTATACAGTCGACATTAAGCCCGGCCGCAACCCAACGCAATAGGAACGCTATCTTCCCCCTGCCCTCCACCACCCAGCGGAGTCCACGGTGAACACCTGGCCGTCCATCTCGACCGCCACCCTTGGCGACCGCGTCTATACCTCTATCCGAGACCGAATCCTCCGCGGGGAGCTGTCGCCCGGCGAGTTCGTCCGCGAGGTCGAGGTCAGCGAGTCGCTCGGCGTGAGCCGTACGCCCGTCCGCGAAGCGCTGGCTCGGCTGGCCCGCGACGGGTTCGTCGAGCGGCAAGCTCGCCGCGGATATCGAATCCCGATCGAGCCCATCGCGCGGTTGCTCGAGCTCTACCCGGTGCTCGCGGCGCTCGAAGTCCTCGCCGGCGAGCTCGCGTTCCCCAAGATGGACGCCGCGGCCCTCGCCCAGCTTCGCGCGCTCAACGGCCGCTGCCTGGCCGCCGCCCGGCACGGTGACGTCCGGCAAAGCATCGAGGCGAACCACGACTTTCACCACGTGCTTTCCGAACGGTGTGGCAACACCCAGCTCTGCAATCTGCTCGACACCCTGAGGGCCCAGGTACTGAGGCTCGAGCTGTGGTCCACCGAACACATGGAACAGGTCGACGCGGCGATCCACCAGCACGACGAGATCGTGGCTGCGATCGAGCGCAGCGACCTTCCCACCGCGCTCGCCGTGCTCAAGATGAACCGGCTCCAGACCTATACAGCCTATTACGAAGAGCTCGGGCCGGGGAAATCGGCGGTCGGCAATCGGAAATCGGAAGGCTGAGGCTCGCGGGTGGCGCCGATGTGCCCGACGTCGTAGCGTACGCAAGGCTCCAGCACCGCTCAGGGCCGCGCCGGCCCGGGCGCTCTAGCTGGTCGGCCGCCTAACGCCGGCCAGCCGATCCAGGATCACCGCCGTCATCGCTCGCGCGGCGACCAGGATCGAGCCCTCGTCGGCGACGTAGTCGGGGCTGTGCGGCATGCCGGTCCAACCTTTGGCCGCGTTGGCAACGCCGAGGAAGTAGAAGACGCCGGGAACCTGATCCTGGAAGGAGCCGAAGTCCTCGCTGAACCCGGGATAGATGGTGGTGATGGGTATCACGGCTCCGGCACCGATCGCGGCACCGATGCTGGCGTTCGCCTGCTCAACGAGCGCGGAGTCGTTGGTCACACCCGCGATTGTCTTCACCTCGTAGACCGGCTTGATCGTTACGCCGGCGGAAGCGAGCTTGGAGAGCGCGGCGAGAACCGCCTCACGGGCTCGGGTGCGCGTCGTAGCGCTCGCGATGGTCAGGGACCCGTCGACCGTCCACGTGCCAGCAGTCGTCGATCGGGCCGGACCGACCTGGGCGAAGACGAATCCTTCGGGCGCCGGCGCGACCGCTTGAGCAGGCGTGATATTCCCGACCGCCTCGATGATGCGACGAGCCGAGTCCGCGGCCGCTTGGAGATTGCCGGAGCCGGTGAGCGTCACGTGAATGAGGTCGCGGCCCGGCATGAGCCCGCCGGCGATCGTGCCGAGCTGGCCGACCGGAAGCGGTGCGGTATGCACAGCATAAATGGCGACCGGCTTGGCCGTCCCGAAGACGCCGTCAGCCAGCATTGCTTTGGCGCCGGTGGCGCGCTCCTCCGCCGGCTGGAAGATGAACATCACCGTGCCGGCCAGCTCGTTCCGCACGGAAGCCAAGCCTTCGGCGAGTGCGAGGCCGATCGTCGTGTGGATGTCGTGCCCACAGATGTGGCGGACACCGGGCGTGGTCGACCGGAAATCCACCGGGTCCGGGGCCGTGGAGGGAAAGGCGTCCATGTCGGCACGATAGGCGATCAACGGTCCGGGTTTGGCGCCGCGCAGCACGCCGACGACACCGTTGCCGCCGACGCCGGTCTTGACCTCGAGGCCAAGCTCTCTCAAGCGCGCTGCGACAAGGGCGGCGGTGCGCTGTTCGGCGCCCGAGAGCTCGGGGTGTTGGTGAATATCGCGGCGGAGCTCGATAAGTTGGTGCTCTCGTCCAGCCAGGAGCGCGTCGACTCGCCGGCGGAGGGCCTCGGTCGAGGAGCCTTGGGCCTGCGCGCTTGGGGCGGAGAGCGGTGCTGCTGCGAGCAGCGCGAGAAGGACGCGAACGGTCGCCATTGATTCCCGGGTTGGTCTCGAGTTGCGCAACCTACGCCAGGATCCGGAAACAGTTTCATCATTGAGGAGCCGATATGCGCCAAGAGGCGGAGATGTCCCGTCGCGACTTTCTCGTCACGACCGCAGCGGTCACCGCAGCGGCGGTCGCGTGCCGGAGCGCCGAAACCAAGGCCGCCCCGGTGATGGATGCCGGACAACTGGTCGAGCTCTCCGCCGCGGATGCGGTGGCCGCGATGCGGCGGGGCGACCTCAAGGCCGAGGACTACGCAGCTGCGCTCCTCGCCCGCTGCGAGGCCGGCAAGTCGCTCAATGCGTTCATCACCCTCGAGCCCGCGCAGGTCCTCGAGGCCGCTCGCGCCGCCGATCGGAAGCGCGCTTCCGGCGCGGCCCTCGGCCTGCTCCACGGCCTCCCGATCCCGATCAAGGACAGCGTCAACACCAAGGATCTGCCGACGAGCGGAGGAACCCGGTCGCTCCAAGGCTTCCGCCCGAAAGAGGACGCTCCCGTGGTCCGCTCGCTCCGCGACGCCGGCGCGATCGTGCTCGGGAAGACCAACATACACGAGCTTTCGTTAGGCTGGACCAGCAACAACTTGGCGTTCGGCGCGGTCCACAACCCGTACGACCCGACCCGGATCCCCGGCGGCAGCAGCGGGGGCACGGCGGCTGCGGTCGCGGCGCGGATGGCGCCGCTCGGCGTCGCGGAGGACACCGAAGGGTCGATCCGCGTGCCCGCTGCGCTGTGCGGGATCTGCGGCTTCCGGCCCACGACGAAGCGCTATCCGTCGAGCGGTGTGCTGCCGATCACGCCCCTGTTCGACCAGGTCGGGCCCCACGCGCGCACCGTGGCGGACCTTGCCCTCTTCGACTCGGTCGCCGCCCCGGACTCGGCACCGCTCGCTCGGACGGCTCTCGCCGGCGTACGGTTAGGCATCGCCCCCGGCTATTACTTCGCGGGCCTGGACCCCGAAGTCGAGCGGGTGATCGAAGCGGCGCTCGCAAAGCTTCGAGCGGCCGGCGTCGTGCTGGTCGAGGCCGAGGTCCCGGACTTGGCTCGGCTGGTCGAGCTCATCACAGCTCCGGTGCAGATCCACGACATCTTTTCGTCGGTGACGAAGTACCTCGCGGATTTCGGCGCCACCGTCACGTTCGATCAGGTGGTGGCCATGACGAGCAGCGACGTGAAAATGATGCTCGAGCGC
>JBDTOH010000228.1:0-8679 GCA_039933355.1 Gemmatimonadota bacterium
GCTCGACCAATCCGCCGGACGCGAGCGGCGCCGCCTCGTAAGGTGGGAAGAAACCGCGATCATCCGCGAGGACGACCAGATCATACCGCGCGAGCAGACCGTCGGTCGAGTAGCCGTCGATCACATCCACAGACCCGTCTGCGAGCGCGAGATACTTCACCGCCGAGAGCAGCGGCCGCACCTCGGCGAACCGGAGCCCGTACGCCGTGAGGAGACCCGGCAGACCATCGGCCCGGCCGATGAAGTCGGCGCTCAGCCCGGCACGCAGCATGGGCTTCGTGCCGGCGAGATCGCTGAGCGTCCGGAGGTGGAGTGAATCGGCGGTCGCCCGGCGGACCGCGATTGCATAGGTGTTCTCGAAGCCGAGCGGCGGCAGCCAGCGCGCGTTCCAGCGCGACCGGAACTCGGACGTAACCCGGCGATACACCGCCGCGCGGTCCGCCGGCGGCGGCTCGTGCAGGATTGCGAGGAGTCCCGTGCCCGTGTACTCGGGATACACGTCGATGGCGCCGGAGCGGATCGCGGCGAACGCGATCTCGGTGGCGCCGAGCCCGAGCCGCCGGTCGACCGCGAACCCGCGCGCCTCGAGCAGCTGCGCGAACATCTCGGCCAGGAGATACGACTCGCCGAACGGCTTGGAGGCGACCACGATCGGCGCCGGAATCGAATCGGGCGCCGGCCGAGCCGCGGCGGCGGCCATGATCGTTAGGCAGAGCGCGGCGATCACCGACGGACCCCGGCCCGGGACAGCAGGGTCGCGACGTACTCGTTCGCCGGCGCCGCCAGCATCGCCGCCGGCGTAGCATCCTGCAGCACCGAGCCTTTCCGCATCACGACGATGCGATCGGCGAGCGCGATCGCTTCAGTGAGGTCGTGAGTGACCAGCACGGTGGTGATCGAAAGCGTGGACCGGAGCGCGGCAAACCCGGATCGGAGCTCCCCGCGGGTGATCGCGTCGAGCGCGCCGAACGGCTCGTCGAGCAGCACGGCTTCGGGGTCGGCGGCAAGGGCCCGGGCAATGGCGACCCGTTGCCGCTGGCCGCCGGAAAGCTCGCGGGGATACCGGGCGCCGAATTCGCCCGGCTCGAGGCCCACCAGCGCGAGCGCGGCCTCGGCCCGCACCGCGATATCCGAAAGGCTACGCAGGCGAGGCACCAGCTCGACGTTGCGCCGAACCGTCCAGTGCGGAAGCAAACCGCCGTCCTGGGCCACATAGCCGATCCGGCGCCGGAGCGAGACCGGATCCGCGGCCGCCACGTCGGCGTCGTTGACCGTCACGATACCGCTATCGAGGCGCGTGAGCGCGTTGAAGGCCCGAAGCAGCGTAGTCTTGCCCGACCCGCTCTCGCCGACCAGCGCCACGGTCTCTCCCGATCCGATCCGGAGCGATACATCATCGAGGGCGCGCACGGTGCCGAACCGCTTCACGGCAGAGGTCGACGCGAGCACGGCGCCGGATCGGCTCACCGGGTCGGACCGCGTCGCGCGCTTCCGCTCCGGTTACGCGGTCGGGGGCCGGCGAGCAGTGGGTCCGACAGCTGATAATGTGCGCGGAGCGCCGTCAGCTCCATCTCGAAGTAAGGCTTCCCCGCGCGGTGGACTACCATCTTGCGAAACCAATTCACGCCGCCCGCCGCCAGGGTACCCGTGAGGCGGATGTCCTGCCGATCGCCCGGTTCCCCGCCTCCGGTCGCGAACGTGGTCATTATCCGCTCGACGCGGCCGGCGGAGTCGACGTAGAGCCTGACGGACAATCGGCCGGCTTGCTCCACTCGAAGGCCTACGTTCCCGGCGGAGTTGGCGGGAACCGGGATGAGGCGGACACCCGGCTGGCGCAACCGAACCAGCCGAAGCAGCGAGTAGAGGTAGAACTGATGTCGCTCCTCGGACAGCGTCGCGGGTGATAGCGGCGTCAGGACGGAATCCCGCTCGAGCCACCCCCGCCGCCCCGCCACGATCAACCGCCAAGTCGTAGTAGGACCCCGCGTGGTATCGTAGGTGGCGACGACGGCACTGTCTGGAGGCTGGATCTTCCACACTCCGCGGATCGCGATGTCCCGCCCGGGGATGTGAACGAGAGCAGCGGCTTCCCATTCGAGACCTTCGGCCGCGCCGAGGCTCGACTCACCGCCAGCGGCGAGAATTGCCCGGCGGAGGATGGCTTCCGGCCTCTCCTGGGCCTCGGTTGCACGGGCCAGAGCGAGGGCTCCAAGCCCACACGCGATACCCCGCCAGATCAGTGACATCTCGACATCCTAGCGCGGGCAAACGAGTTAGGCCAGCCGCACCTCTTTGGCGGGGGTCGCCTCGGGCCCGCCGCCTTACGGCCCGGGTCCCCTGCCGTACGCCCGGCCCCTCGCTCATCGCCCCTATCCCCAGTAAATTCACCCACTTATGCCAACCCCAGTCTACCTCGACTACGCCGCCACCACCCCGGTTCGCCCCGAGGTGCTGGAGGCCATGCTTCCCTACCTCCGGGATGGCGCCTTCGGCAACCCGTCGAGCTCGCACAAGTTCGGCCGCATTGCGCGCGCGGGACTCGAGCAGGCCAGGCGGGAGGTGGCTCAAGCGGTCAACGCCGAGCCCAACCAGGTCATCTTCACATCCGGCGGCACCGAGGCCGACAATCTCGCGATCATCGGCTCGGCCCTCGCGTCGCGGGATCGGGGCGGCTCGATGCGGGTCGTCACGACCGCGATCGAGCACAAGGCAATTCTCGCGGCCGCGCACGCCGTCGTCCATCTCGGCGGTGAGGAGGAGATTCTGTCTGTGGGATGTACCGGCGTGGTCGACCTCGAGCAGGTCGACCGCGCGCTCACCCGCCCCGCCGCGGTCGTTTCCGTCATGTGGGTGAACAACGAGATCGGCGTGATCCAGCCGATCGCCGAGATCGCCGAGCGGTGCCGGGCCGCGGGCGTCGCCTGTCACTCGGACGCGGTCCAGGCGTTCGGCAAGGTGCCGGTCTGTCTTCGCACCGTTTCCTGCACGCTGCTCACGCTCTCAGGCCATAAGATCGGCGCGCCCAAGGGGATCGGCGCCCTGATCGTCCGGGACCGCAAGGCGGTCGACGCCATCATTCACGGCGGCGGCCAGCAGTTCGGAATCCGGCCCGGCACCGAGAACGTGGCCGGTGCCGTCGCGTTAGGCAGGGCCGCCGCGCTGGCCGCGGCCGAATGCGAGAGCGAGAGCGCCCGCTTGGGTTCGCTCCGCGACGAGCTCCTCGCCCGGCTCCGGGCCGCGGTGCCGGATCTGGTCGTGCACGGTGAGGGCAGCCCGCGCGCTCCCCACGTGCTCAACGTCGGGGTCCCCGGCGCCGACGGCGAGGCGCTGCTCATGCACCTGGACCTCTGCGGGATCGCGGCATCCGGCGGTTCCGCCTGCTCGACCGGATCGGTCGAGGCGTCCCATGTGCTGGTCGCCATCGGAGTCCCCCAGGCGCTGGCGGTGGGATCGGTGCGGTTCAGCCTGGGCCACGAGACCACTCCCGAGGAGGTTGCCCGCGTGGCCGCGGTCTTCCCCGGCATCGTCGAGAGGGTCCGTCAGCTGTCGCTGGCGCTCGGCCGTGCGTAAGAAGGTTCTCGTCGCGATGTCGGGCGGGGTGGACAGCTCCGTCGCGGCTGCCCAGCTGGTGGAGCAGGGTCACGACGTGGTCGGCGCCACGATGAAGCTGTTCTGCTACGGCGACTCGGTCCCCGACCGCCCCTGCTGCTCGCTCGATTCGATCAACGACGCGCGGGACGTGGCCCACCGGCTCGGAATTCCGCACTACGTTCTCAATCTCGAGGACCGTTTCAGCCGGTTCGTGATCGAGAACTTCGTGAGCGAGTACGCCGCCGGCCGGACCCCGATTCCCTGCGTCCGGTGCAACTCGTTCACCAAGTTCCAGGATCTCCTCGCCCACGCCGACGCGTTAGGCTGTGACGCAATCGCCACGGGCCACTATGCGGTGGCCCGCGACGGCGCCCTGTTCCGGGGCTTCGACCGGACCAAGGACCAGAGCTACTTCCTCTGGGGAATCGACCGGCGGGTGGTCGCCCGCATGCTGACCCCGGTCGGCGAAATGACGAAGGTGGCGACTCGGGCCCTTGCCCGGACGCTCGGTCTCGCGACTGCGGACAAGCCGGAGTCGGTCGAGATCTGCTTCGTGCCCGATGACGACTATGTCTCGGTCCTCGAGCAGCACCTCCCCGCGGATGCGCCGGCGCTCACGCCCGGGCCGCTCGTCACCACCAGCGGCGAGGTCATCGGCGAGCACCGGGGCTTTGCCCGCTACACCGTGGGCCAGCGGCGCGGGTTACCGGGCGGCTCCCCGCTGCCGCTCTATGTGGTGGCGATCGAGCCCGAGTCTCACGCGGTCGTGGTCGGAACCGCAACCGACCTCCTCGGGTATCGGGTCCGGCTCGACGAGGTGAACTGGTTGGTCGATACCCTCGAGGAGGGCGCCTCGTGCTTGGTCCAGGTCCGCTACCGGAGCCGCGCGGTCCCCGCGACAGTGACGAGCATCCAGGGCCGCACGGTAGAGCTCGCGCTCGCCGAGCCGGCGCGGGCGATCAGCCCTGGCCAGTCCGGCGTCCTCTACTCCGCTTCGGGGCAGGTCCTGGGCGGCGGAGTCATCGGATGAGCTTCCGGCTGACCCGAGCAATCTTGTGGTGCCTTCTGGGATTCGCGGCGGTTCCTGCTCAGGCCCAGGACAAGCGAGTCCTCGGCATCGACGACCTGCTGACGCTCAAGATCGTCGGCGACCCTCAGGTCTCGCCGGACGGGAATCTGGCCGCCTTCACGGTGACGGTCGCTTCGGCCCAAGAAAACCGCAACGTCACCCGGATCTGGCTCGTGAGCCTCGTGGACGGCACCAGCCGCGAGCTGACCCGTGGACCGGGCTCCGATCAGTCGCCCAGGTGGGCCACCGACAACAGATCGCTCTGGTTCATCTCGACCCGCGGCGGGAGTCCGCAGGTCTGGCGGATTCGGATCGACGGAGGCGAGCCGGAGCAGCTCACGAAGGTGCCCACCGGGGTGAATGCGTTCTTCGTCGGGCCCGATACGACCACCGTCTACGTCACCTCGGACGTCAAGTGGCCGGCGGATCAGGAGATCGACCGGCGCACCAAGGATTTCCCGACCAGCGCCAAGATCTGGACCGACCTGTTCTCCCGGCACTGGAACGAATGGCGGGTCGGCGTCCGCCAGCACCTCCTCAAGATCAGCGTGGCGGAGGACCGGGTCACCGACCTGACGCCGCTCGACCGCGACGTCCCGTCGCTCGCGTTAGGCGGCGACGACATCGCCATCTCGCCGCTCGGGACCGAGCTCGCGATCGTCTACAATCCCGATTCGACCGTCGCCCGGAGCACCAACAACGACATCTTCCTGATCGGCCCCGACGGAAGCGGCCTCGTCCCAATGACGACCGGGCGGGGGAACGACCACAGCCCCACGTACTCGCCTAACGCCCGGTGGATCGCGTACCTCTCCATGGCAACCCCCGGCTTCGAAGCCGACCGCCAGCAGGTCATGATCTACGACCGCGCCACCGGCGAGCGGAAGTCGCTCACCGCCGACTGGGACCTGAGCGCCCAGAGCATCGCGTGGGACCCGGATTCGAAGTCGGTGGTCGTCGAGGTCGAGGAGCGCGGCAATCACAACCTCTATCGCGTGGTCGTTCCCACGGGCGTCAGGACTCTGCTGATCACCGGCGGCGTCAACACCGCCCCCCAGTTCACGCCCCGCGGCGATGGGATGGTCTTCCTCCGCCAGACGGCCATCGCCCCACCGGACATCTACGTGGTCCGCTGGGACGGGAAGCCGATGCGGCAGCTCACCGGTGTGAACGGGCCCGCCCTCGCCCGGCTCGACCTCGCGCCGCTCGAAAAGTTCGGCTTCGTCGGAGCCCGGGGTGACAGCGTCTTCGGATGGACCATGAAACCCCCGAAGTTCGATCCGAAGAACAAATACCCGCTGCTCTACCTGATTCACGGCGGACCCCAAGGCGCCTGGCTCGACAGCTGGAGCGCGCGCTGGAACTATGCCATGTTCGCCGCCCGCGGCTACGTCGTGGCCGCGGTAAACTTCCACGGCTCGACCGGCTACGGCCAGGAGTTCACCAACAGCATCTCGCGCCACTGGGGCGACTATCCGTTCGAGGACCTCATGAAAGGTCTCGACCGAGTGGCCGCGCTCCCCTACGTCGACTCGACTCGGATGGGCGCAGCGGGAGCATCCTACGGCGGCTATATGATCTATTGGCTCGCCGGTCACACCGATCGCTTCAAGACCCTCGTCGCGCACGACGGCGTCTTCAACATCCCGTCGATGACCGGCTCGACCGAAGAGCTCTGGTTCCCGGCCTGGGAGTTCGGCGGCCTCATCGATTCACCCGAGGCGCGCGCTCTGATGGAGCAGTGGTCCCCGCACAATCACGTGGCCCAGTGGAAGACGCCGATGCTGGTCGTGCACGGGCAGCAGGATTTCCGGATCGACATCTCCGAAGGTTACCAGGCCTTCACCGCGGCCAAAGTTCGCGGCATCGACACCAAGTTCCTCTACTTCGGCGACGAGGGACACTGGGTTCTCAAGCCCCGCAACCGGCGCCTCTGGTGGGGGACCGTGCTCGACTGGGCCGATCAGTACTTGAAGCCGAACGGAGCTTGAGCCGGTAGCGCACCGCACCCCAGAGACCCGTGACCACTCCGTTACCTGGCACTCGTAGCGTTCATCCCATGTCCGATATCGCCATCCAAGCGGTGCGACAGCCGGGAGATCTCCATCATCCAGGGCTGTTCATCAATCGCGAGCTGTCCTGGCTCGAATTCAATCGCCGGGTACTCTGGGAAGCGCAGGATCCGCGGACGCCGCTCCTCGAGCGGGTCAAGTTTCTCGCCATCTTCTCGTCCAATCTCGACGAGTTCTTTCAGGTCCGAGTCGCGGGACTTCGCAAGCAGGTGGCCGCGCGCTACGTCGAGCCGACTGCGGAGGGGCTCACCGCCGAAGAGCAGCTCTCGGCGATCGCCACTTTGGTCCGGGAGCTCGAGCGCCAGCACCGCGATTGTCTCGGTGAGACTCTCCGCGAGCTGAGCCAGGCCGGGGTCACCATCTACCAGCGCTGGGAAGACCTCGCGCCCGAAGACCGGGCCTATCTCGGCCGGTATTTCATCGATCAGGCGTTTCCCGTCCTGACGCCGCTCGCGGTCGATCCCGCGCACCCGTTCCCGTACATCTCAAACCTGAGCATCTCGCTCGCGGTTGTCCTTCGAGGCGAAGACAGCGAAGAGCGCTTCGCCCGGGTGAAAGTCCCGAAGATCCTGCCCCGCTGGGTTCCGCTTCCGGGCCGCCATCGTTTCATCCCGCTCGAAGTGGTGATCTCGAGCCATCTCGAAGCCCTCTTCCCCGGGATCGAGATTCTCGGCGCCTATCCGTTCCGAATCACCCGGAACACCGACCTCGAGATCGATCCGGAAGAGGCGGAAGATCTGCTCTCGCTGATTCAGGAAGAGGTCCGGAATCGCCGCTTTGCCGAGGTGGTGCGGCTCGAGGTTGACGCGGGGACGCCGGACTCGCTCCGCGAATTGCTCCTCGCCGAGCTCAACGCCGATCAAGAAGACTCTGGGCTCCCGCTCACGAGGGAAGACATCTACGACGTGCGCGGCCTCCTCGATGCCGCCGATCTCCTCTCGATCGGGCAGCTCGATCTGCCCGATCTCCAGGAGCTTCACGACCTGTCGTTCACACCGGTGACCTCGCCGCGGCTGCAGGGCGGACGGAACATCTTCGACGTCATTCGAGAGGGCGACGTTCTCGTCCACCACCCGTACGAGAGCTTTGCGACGTCGGTCGAGCGGTTCATTCAGGCCGCCACCGAGGACCTCGACGTGCTCGCCATCAAAGTGACGCTCTACCGCACCGGCGGCGATTCCCATATCGCCCGGATGCTGACCGCCGCCGCAGAACGGGGCAAGCAGGTCGCGGTCCTGATCGAGCTGCAGGCGCGCTTCGACGAGGAGAACAACATTCGCTGGGCTCAGCGCTTCGAGGATGCCGGCGTCCACGTGAGCTACGGTGTGGCCGGCCTCAAGACCCATGCGAAGGTGATCCTGGTCGTCCGCCGCGAGGGCGATACCATTCGCCGCTATGTCCATATCGGAACCGGCAACTACAGCCCGAAGACGGCGCGGCTTTACACCGATTTCGGTCTCTTCACTGTCGATCCCGATATCGGGGCCGACCTCTCCGCTCTGTTCAACGCGCTGACCGGGTTCGGCGCGCCGTCGTCATATCGGAAGCTGGTCGTGGCCCCGGGCGGTATGCGCGAGCACCTGCTCATGCTGATCCGCCGCGAGCAGGCCAATGCCGAGGCCGGCCGGCCCGCGAGGATCGGAGCGAAGTTGAACGCGCTGGTCGATGCCGACATCATCTCGGCCCTCTACCAGGCGTCGCAGAGCGGCGTCCAGATCGACCTGATCATTCGGGGGGTTTGTTGCCTCCGGCCCGGCCTCGTGGGCGTGAGCGACCGAATTCGCGTGATCAGCGTGATCGGCCGCTTCCTCGAGCACTCGCGAGCTTGGTACTTCCACAACGGCGGCGCCGAAGAGGTCTTCATCGGGTCGGCGGACTGGATGCCCAGGAACCTGGATCGACGGATTGAGGCGGCGGTCCCGCTCGGCCCGGCCGAGCGCGCGTCGG
>JBDTOH010000229.1:0-8664 GCA_039933355.1 Gemmatimonadota bacterium
GATGGCCTGGAGGTCGTATTCGTGCATGCCCGGCTCGATCCGGCGCATCAGCTCGCGATGGCCCTCGACGCTGATCTCCGCCGCTTTCCTGATCAACGCCATCTCGGCGGGGCTCTTCTTCGCGCGGAGCTCGGACACAATTGAGGCCGCGTCCTTCACGGTGAGCCCCGGGTGTCGCGCGACCAAGGTCCGGATGAACTGGCCGCCCCGCGTCAGCGAATCGGACGCTGCGAAATCGGCGTCCTCCACATCCCGAAGGCTATAGACCGCGAGACCGGCGGACGCCAGCGAGTCCATCACCGGCTTGAGGTCGCCGGCCGACCGCGACGCCAGCATGAGCTCGTGAGCGAGGGCCGCCGAGTCGGGTTCCTCGCCATAGTAAAGGGCCCGGCGCGGGGTGCTCCGGTTCACGAACAGAGTGCTCGTGCCGCGACCGCGCTGCACCGTCATCACCAGCGCCGCGTCGGCGTACTCGTACCCCGTGAGGTACCGGAAGGTCGGAATCTGATTGAACGGTCCGAAGTCGGTGATGGGTGTCCGCCCGCCGAACGCGACAACCACACCGTCCCCGACCCGGGCGGCGAGAGAATCGCGCCGGGCCGCATACTCGGCGGCGGTGATCTGAGCCTGCCCCCGTGCTGCCGGAGCCAGTCCGACCATCGCGAACAACACCGTGACCAGGGCTCGAGCGCCGGAGCGAAGGGACGTTCGTCGAGCGGTTGCGGTCGTCATGGATCGTGCCTCAACGCGAATAGGATGGAGCCTGAAGCGGCGGTACATTCGATGGCGCCGACGCCGAAGGCGTCTCTGACAAATCTACCCGAGTCGGCGCAGACAGAAGGGTACCGGCCGGGCGAGATGGATCGGCGGCGATCGCATCAGTCGCAGAAGAACGAACCTCGGATCACGGAGACCCCATGGCCAGAAAGACTCAGTCCCGGAACGCGGCGTCCCGCGCGTCGGACGATTCGCGCGAGTCCACCCGACCGGTTGCAAGCAGTCTCTTTCACACCAAGAACGACCTCCCCGAAGCGGCCCGGCGCGAGATCGTGGACCTGCTCAACCAGCGCCTGGCCGACAGCATCGACCTCCAGACGCAGTGCAAGCAGGCCCACTGGAACGTGAAAGGCCCCAATTTCATCGCGCTGCACAAGCTGTTCGACGAGGTGAACAGCGCCGTGGAAGAGTATATCGATCTTCTGGCCGAGCGAATCGTTCAGCTCGGTGGTCAGGCGGACGGCACCGCACGGATCGTCGCCCAGCGGACGACCCTGCTCGACTATCCGCTGACGTTGCACAGCGGCGAGGAACACGTGGCCGCGCTCTCGGACGTCCTGGGCCAGTTCGGCCGCTCGGCCAGGATCGGCATCGAGGAGGCGGGCGCGCTCGAAGATGCCGGCACCGCGGACATCCTCACGGAGATCTCCCGCGGGATCGACAAGTGGCTCTGGTTCGTCGAGGCCCACCAACAGGACGTGCCGTCGCCCGTGGCGCCGACCGAGTCTCGGCGGCGGCGGTAGCCCGCCTCCGCCTGCGGAGCCAATGGAAACCCTGGCCGTCATTCTCGCGACGCTGCTCGTCGCGCTGATCATCTCCAATCTCTCGTCCGGTGAAAAGGCGATCGACTACGAGATCGCGCACCTCTATTCGGTCGGGGACGAGGAGTTCGTGCGTTCGATGGGCACGTTGCTCGGTCCCGCCATCCTCCCCGGGAACCGGACCACAGCACTCTACAACGGCGATCAGATCTTTCCCGCAATGCTCGGCGCGATCCGCGCCGCGAAGAAGACAATCACGTTCGAGACCTACATCTACTGGTCGGGCGCGATCGGCAAGGAATTCGGCGCGGCACTCTCGGAGCGCGCGCGGGCCGGCGTCAAAGTGCACGTCCTGCTCGACTGGGTCGGGAGCGGCAAGATGGACAGCTCGATCCTCCGGGAAATGGAAGAGGCCGGCGCTGAGGTGGTCAAGTATCACCCGCCGCGCTGGTATCGGCTCGGGCGCTTCAACAACCGGACGCATCGCAAGCTGTTGGTCGTCGACGGGCGGATCGGATTCACAGGTGGTGTCGGGATCGCCGACGTCTGGTCCGGCGACGCGCAGGACCCCGACCATTGGCGCGACTCGCACTTCCAGCTCGAGGGGCCGGCTGTGGCCCAGATGCAGGCGGCATTCGCCGACAACTGGATTGAGACTCGCGGGCTGGTCCTCCACGGCGTGGACTACTTCCCCGCTCTCGAGCCGGCCGGCAACCAGTCGGCCCAAGTATTCAAGAGCTCCGCGACGGACGGCAGCGAGACGATCAGGCTCATGTACCTGCTGTCGCTTTCCTGCGCCGCCAACACCGTCCGCATCGGCAATGCCTATTTCGTGCCTGACGATCTGGCGATAGCAACGCTAGTGGACGCGCAAAAGCGGGGCGTGACCGTCGAGATCATCGTGCCGGGCCGGCATTCGGACACGGAGGTCGTGCGGAACGCTTCACGATCCCGATGGGGACCGCTGCTGGACGCCGGCGTGGCGATCTACGAGTATCGGCCTACCATGTATCACACGAAGGTGATGGTGGTGGACGACCTGTGGACTTCGGTCGGGTCCACCAACTTCGACAACCGCTCGTTCCGCCTCAACGCCGAGGCGAACTTGAACGTCCTCGATGCGGGGTTTGCCGAGACTGAGATCGCCGCGTTCGAGCGGGACAAGGCGAGGTCGCGACGCATAACGCTCGAGATGTGGCGGTCGCGGCCGTGGTCCGACAAGGTGAAGGACTGGGTCGCCGGACTGGCCCGGCTGCAGTTGTAGGAGCCGCTTGAACGAGGAAACGCCCCGGCCGTCGATGGACCGGGGCGTTTCGTATGGAGCGTCGTTAGGTGCCGGCTCAACCGGCGCGCTTTCGCCAGAGCGCGAGCCCGCCGATCGCCAGAAAACCCGTCGCCAGGAGCAGAATGGTGGACGGCTCCGGCACGGCGGTCAGGAGCGGATCTCCGCCTGGAACGCTGCTGCCACCACTCCCCGACCCCGGGGGACCGTCCGGTTGCGGCTGTGGGCGCGGCGGATCAGGAGCCGGGCGCACGCGCGGCGGATCCGCAGCCGCTTGGCCGACCGACCTTGGATCCGGAGCCGTCTGAGACCGCCCGACCGGCTCGTTCACCCAGCCATTGCCTCTCGGCGTCGACAGCTCGTCTCCCACCGTGGCAAACGCCAAGCGTGCCGCGGAGGCCCGCGCGGGGTCCGAGCGATGGAGCGCGCTCAGGAAGACCTCGGTATAGGCCGGGGCTCGAAACCCTTGAGCATGGACCGGTACTGCGAGGACCGCGGCGATCGCGAGCACACCCGAGCAACCTAACAGTTTCATGAACGAATCTCCCTTTCCACTCCCTCGAGCAGCCGCCGCAGCGGCAGGTTCGACGAGGAACTCCGAGGACGGTCCGACCCGGAATTCGCCAACGGCCGCCGCGGCTGCCGCGTTCGGAGTCTAAAGTGTGGTTGTCGCAGGGAGAGAGGTATCGATCGTTGGAATGAAATAGATCTAGCTCGGAAGGTCGACGTGGTTTTCGGTCGTTTCCTCAGCGCAAGGGATTGCATCCATGAGGCTCGGACGCGTTCCACCGCCGGTGCCGGCGCCATCCGAGGGAAGCGCCGGCCTGCCACACAATGCCCGACTGGGGAGCTTCGCAAGCCGTCCCGTCAGTGCCTAACAGCGATCCTCCGACCGACCCATCAATCCTTCCGTGACGCGATCGCCAGGGCGGCCACTTTGCGCCCGATTTCCGTCCCGACCTCCGTGTCGAAGTCGTAGTGCAGGCCGGCCCATTCGCGGGACAGATTCATCTCCCGCCCCATTGCACGCAGGCTCATCAGGTCGAGCGGAAAATCGTGTTCGAGCACGCCGACCGCGGCCCCTCCCTGGCACGAGTGCAATGAAGGGTATGAAGGGTGAATCGGTTGGCCGATCGGTGTCGTGATAAGCGGATCGGCTTGGTAAGGCCGGATGAGCCAGTAGGTGTATTTCGCGTCAAAGCAGGCAATGACGGCATCGGAAAGCGCCAGGTTCAAGCGCTCGAGTACGCGCACGGCCCTTCGCTCCCCGAGGTGATCGCGGAGGATCAAACCGACGGCAATCTGATTCCAGTGCGCGGCGTGATTTCCCACCGACAGCGGATCGTTCCAGAAATTGAGGATCGCCAGTTGTTGAGGTGTTCGAGTATCGGAGAAATTCCGGACCCGCTGAAGCGCTGTCAGAAACTTGGCCGAACCAAAGGCCGGCGGGGGTCCCGGGCGAAACTGGCTTCCCGATTTCATCAGCATCGGCCGGACGAACGACCATTGCGGCGTCGCCACGGCACCGGGCGAGGTCGTCCAGAAACCGGGCCCGACCGGGATCACGGGAACCACGACAGCGTCCGAGCCATCCGTCTTCGCGTGATCGACGACCAGTCCAGCCGCGGCGCGACCGATCGCGGCAGCGGCGTCGAAGCGGCCCGCGTCTGCGGCGGCGCTGCGCAACAAGGTGAGCGCGGCTTCAAGATTCATCTGCTCGGCGGGGAAGATGTACGTCAGAACGGTGACTGCGGCACCGCCCACGGCGCCGGTCGACGACGATTCGTCCGTGCCCACCCCGGCGGCGTCGAGGGCATCCGCTTCGGCGACGCTCAGGAGCATGTACGCACGGTTCGTGAACGCCACGCGAAGGAGAGTCTGGCCGGCGAGACTAATCGCCGTCGCGTTCCATTGGAGCACCGAGGGTGGGCCGACCGTCGCCTTCTGGAGGCTGGCGCTCGGGCCAAGCGCTCCGGGCTCGGACGACCGGGTCGGCGCCGAATCGACGCACGACGCCAGGGTCAACGACAACGCCACGCCAACTACTACTGCCGGGGCCTTCCATTCTGACCGCATGCCACCTCCGGTGGTTGAGCGTGTCCGACGAGTAGGTCCCCCGAAGCGTTGGGTCGTACCCGGTCCATCGCTGTCAGCATCGACCGGAAGCTCGGGGAAAGGATCGCCTAAGGGTGAATCGTTCCGTATCAGGGTTGGTGGTCGTCCCAGGCCCGTTCCTGACGGTCGTCGACCTGCTCACGTCAGCGCGACACGAGTGGCACTCCTGCACTGACCGGTGCTCCGACCGAGCGTTCTTGCAGTAAGAAGGGACGCGGCGATAGACTACGCAGTTGGGTTCAAACAATGCTCACGACGGCCTCACGTTTTGCTCAAACGGGCCCGATGATTGAGCTCAAGATGTTGGGCGGCTTTGTCCTGGCCGGGAGCGACGGCAGCCCGATCGAGCTACCCCGCCGGCGGCTCGCACTCCTAACGCTCATCGCGGTGGGAGGAGAACGGGGAGTCTCGCGAGATCGTCTGGTCGGCTTTTTCTGGCCCGACACTCCCGCGGACGGTGGTCGGCATTCTCTCGAGCAGCTCCTTTCCACACTTCGGCGCCAACTGGGGGACGGCGTATTCCTCGGAACCGACCCCGTCCGGCTCAATCCAGCCGTGATCTTGAGCGATGTCGGCCAACTCGAGGACTCGTTCCGTCGGGGCGATCCGGCCGCCGCAGCAGCCGTTTACCGCGGGCCATTTCTCGAGGGTTTCTTCCTCAATCACTCGGGTGAATTCGAGCGGTGGACCGACCGGGAGAGGGCTCGATACGCGGATCTCTACGGACAAGCTCTCGAGAAGCTTGCGCTCGCCGATGAAGAGCGCGGTGATCACGCCGCGGCGATCAATTGGCGCCAAAAGCTGGTACGACAGGATCCTCTCGACACCCGGCGTGCTATAGGGCTGATGCGGGCGCTCGTGGCGGCCGGGGACAGCGCTGGAGCAGTCCGCCACGCCCGGGTCCACGAAGACCTGGTGCGCGAAGACCTCGGCATGACGCCGGACCCGGCCATCGCCGAGCTGGTCAAGCAGCTGCGGCAACCTGCCACCGCAGCAGCGACTCGAGCCATCCTCACCACCTCAGCGCCACCGCTTACGGAACCGATCTCGACTGCGGCGCTCGCGGACCATCACGCGAAAACATCTCCGCCGCCAGCCAGTGCTCAATCGCAACCCAGATCCTTGCAGCGGCTGGTGATCGGCGCGCTCGGCTTGGCGGTGGTGATCAGCGTTGGCTGGGTCGGGTGGAATGCGCGAACGCGAAATGCCTTGCCGATCCGCATCGCAGTCTTGCCTTACCAGAACCTAGGCTCGCCGGACGACGCTCATTTTGCGGACGGGCTTGCTGAGGAGATTGCGGCTCGGTTGGCCGGGATTCCGGGCGTAGAGGGTGTTGGGCGCACCAGCGTGCTGCGGTATCGGTCCGGGCTCAAGTCACCGGCCGAGATCGGACAGGAGCTGCACGTAGAGTATGTGGTCGGCGGCAGCGTGGAATGGTCGCATCCGGCCTCGGGCCCCGCATGTGCGGATCCGGTCCGAGCTGGTGCGGACCGCCGACAACAAGGTCATTCGGGGCCAGACTTACGAAGCCCCATTCACCGATCAGGTCTTCGCGCTCCAAGAGCGCATCGCCCTCCAGGTCCTCGAAACGCTGCAGGCGCGGACCGAGTCCCGGAAGCATCCGCCCCGAATCATCCCGACCCATAACATGGAGGCATATCGCGAGTACTTGATCGGCCGTTCGCTGGCCGCTGTTCGAACCGACGAGGCCTTGAAGAGCGCCATCCGCCATTACCAGCAGGCTACCGCGCGGGACTCGTCGTTCGCGATGGCGTACGCAGCACTGGCTACCGCTTGGGTCGTCTATCCAAATTTCTGGTCCCGGACCGACTCGAGCCGAAACCTGGCTCCGTCCTCGGCCGTCGCATACGCGATGTCGGAAAAGGCGGCCCAGCAGGCTCTCAGCATTGACCTGGACTTATTCGAGGCGCGGGCCACGCTTGCTTATGCAAAATTCCTGATCACCGCGGAGTCCGGCCGCGCGATTCCCGAGCTCGAAGCTGTCGTCCAGCAGGCCCCCGATGATCCCACCATCAGGACTTGGTACCGGCACGCGTTAGGCGCCGCCGGCCGAGAGGTGGAAGCGCTGCAGCAGTCGCAGCGGGCGGTCGAGCTCGACCCGCTCGCGCCGGTTGGAAACACTATTTTGGGGGTCGACCTCGCCGCCACCGGCGATACCGCCGCCGCCCTTGTGGCGCTCCGTCGAGTTGTCGAGCTGAATCCCGGATTTGCCGCGGCCTATATGGTCCTTGGAGCACTCCTCCTCCAGCGGGGGGAGACCGCAGCTGGAGCGGCTTCTCTATGCCGCTTCCTGGTGCTTCGAGGATATGACGTGACCCGGGCCGGCGTCGTCGAAGCAGCGCTTGCCGGCCGGGGCAGCCGAGCGGAGGCCATCGAGGCGCTCGAAGGCTTCACTCGAACGGAGTGGGAGCCCGAGGTGCGGTTGGCGGGGTTTTTCGCGCTCCTCGGGGCGAGAGGACGCGCGCTGGATATCCTCGAAGCAGCGCGGGCGCGGCGGGTCGGCGATCTGCTCTTTATGCGCTACCAGCCGTTTCTTGCTCCACTCCGGCGTGAGCCCCGCTTCGAAGCGATCTGGGCGCGTGATGCTTGGCACTGAGACCTGCCAGCCGAACAGGCACGATGGACCGGTCACGGCCGCAGTCCGAAGGCGCTCGGGCCGCTCTCGCGAAGCGGCGCGGCCAGGGTCGCGAACTCGCACAGTAGCAGGCGAGTGTCGCGCGGATCGATGATCTCCTCGACGAGGTACTTCTCCGCGGTCCGAAACGGGGAGCGGACCAGGTCGAGGCGCTGCATGATCTCGTGGATCATCTTGTCGGGATCGTCCGCCTGGGCGAGATCCGCTTTGTAGGCGGCCTGCACGCCTCCCTCGAGCGGGAGCGAGCCCCAGTCCGCCGACGGCCACGCATAACGGTACCGGTAGCGGGCGTGGTTGCCGTGCCCGGAGCCGGCCACACCGAAGGCTTTTCGCAGCACGACGGTGCACCACGGCACCCGGGCCTGATAGATCGCCGCGAGGGCGCGGGCGCCGTGACGGATCGTCGCCTCCTGTTCCGCCTTGCTCCCGACCAGAAAGCCGGGATTGTCCACTAGATGGACGACCGGTAAATGGAACGTCTGCGCGAAGTCGACGAAGCGGGTCACCTTGTCCGAGCTCGCCGCCGTCCAAAGCCCGCCTAACACGAACGGGTCGCTCGCCATCAGGGCGACCGGCCAGCCGTCGAGCCGGGCGAGACCGGTGACCACCGACGGCCCGTTATGCCGCCCGATCTCGAAGAACGATCCGCGATCGACCACCGCTTCCACCACGGGCCGAACCTTGTAGACGCGCCTCCGGTCCCGGGGCACCGCTTCGATCAGCCATTCGTCGCGGCGCGCGGGATCATCCGCGACGGGTCCGCGCGGCGGCAAGTCGTAAACGGATGACGGCAGGTAGCCGAGAAACCGGCGGCACCGCTCGAAGGCCTCCGTCTCGCTCGCCACCTCGTCATCGATGGCCCCGTTCCTGGTGTGGATGTGGCTTCCGCCCAGCTCCTCCTTGGACACCTGCTCACCGCTTGCGGCGACGACCGGCGGCCCGGCAACGAACATTTGAGACTGGCCTTTGACCAGAAGCGAGTAGTGGCTGCTGGCCATCCGCGCCGCACCGAGTCCGGCAACGGGACCGAGGCCGAGACTCACGACGGGAACGGTGGCGAGGTTGCTCACGAC
>JBDTOH010000230.1:0-8602 GCA_039933355.1 Gemmatimonadota bacterium
AGCGAGGCTCCCACCGAGCTGAGCGGCGGTCAACACGATCGCCAAACCCAAGAGCAGGGACGTGAAGCCGTTGTGACCGGCTTCGGGCAGAGCTCCGCCGGAGGCAGCGGCTGCCAGGAACGGGATCGCGGTCAACCCAATCACGAGGGCGCTGAGGCGGGAGAGTCGGCTCGATGGATTGAATCGGTTACCGGGACGCCGACGATGGGGAACGCCCCGGAGGACGAACCCGAGAGCGTTGAGCACGCGGGAGCCTGTGGCCAAGCGGCCGAAATCGGCGGCGGCCCGACCGCCCGAGTCTCCCTGTAGTGGCCCCTGCCAGCTACACCCATATTATTGGCGGAAGTATGTCGGCTCGCGAAGGAGCAGACAAGGGATTCGCCGCTGCGAGGGCACGCACCGATAAGAGTGACGGACGAGGCCGCTTCCTCAACCAAGGTGTTTCATGAACCCGGAGCTAAGTGGATTTGCGCTGGGGCTGCTGTTCGGCGCCGCCAAAATCATGGCGATTGGTACGATCGGGTTCGGCATCGCCTGGTGGCGCGCTCGACTCCGGATCCGCCAGCTCGAACGTGACCAGTTGGAGCCGGTCCCGAGCGAAGAGCGAATGGCGAGGCTGGAACAGGCGTTCACGGACATATCCGGTCAGCTCGATCAGTTGATTCGCACGAACACGGAGCTCAACCGCCGGCTGGAAAGCCTCGCGGGCCATCAGCCCCTGCTTCCGCCACCATAGCCGACGCGCCGTGAACGTGCAGCGAAGACGGTTCCCCGCGAGCAGGCTCCAATTGGCAGACGGAGACATGATGTAGAATAATGGCTATCGCTCGGGGAGCCCTCAGGGGAATATCGTGACGCCGCCCGCTTGCTTCCCAATCTCCACCGATCCGACTTTCTGCATCGACTGGAGGTCCACGATGTCGATCGTGCCCGGCTGTCCCCCGATGCCCTCGAGCGTCACGAACGCATAGCGTGAGTCCGTGGTGACCGCGACGCCGCTCGCCACCTTGCGCGTGCCCGGAATCTCCGCGGCAAGCGACCCGTCCGTTAGGCGCCACACCGTGATCGTCCCGGGCCCCTTTTGCGTCGCGACGAGCAGCTTTCCATCCGGCGTCACCGCCAGGTTGTAGGGCGCGGCCGGCGTCTTCCACCGTCGCACCACCTTCCACCCGACTATATCCACCTCCACGATCTCGTTGCTCCGATTGCACGCCACGAACACCGACTTGCCGTCCGCCGAAGGTTGGGCCCACGTGGGAGAGCAGACATTGGAAATATCGGCGGCGGTGTGATCACCGTGGCTCCTGCCCTCCGCGTGCGCCGGCTCGGCGCCCTGCCCCGCGTCGACCGCCACCACGCCCTCCTGGCCGCTCACCAGGCTGAACTTCTTGCTCACCTTGAACGTCCGAGCGTCGATCTCGACCAGGAGGTCGTTCATCATGCAGCCGCTGTACTGCTTCGTGCCCGCGGGGTTGAGCCGGCTCCCGTGCGGCATCCGGCAGGTCGGCGTCCGCGCCACTTCCGTCATGCTGGACCCGTCCACCACCGACACCGACGACGGCTCCATCTTGGGGTCTTCGAAGTTGAAGTTCACAACGTACGCAAGATCTCCAGCCGCGAGGTCGACCGTTGCGGGGAACATGCCGAGCTCGACCAGCCCGGTCTGCCGGCCCGACTCGAGATCGATCTTTTGGAGGTATCCGAACGGCCGCCCGTGCGCGAGCGAGACGTAGAACGACTTGCCGTCGCCCGAGAGGACGACGCCGTGCGGCCCTTCGTTATCGGCCGGGAGCAGTCCCACGAGGTAGGTCCGCACCACCTTCGCCCCGCATTCGGCTGCGGGCCAGGAGGTGCACGGCCGGACCTCGATCAGCGCGACTTGATCGTCCGACTCGGCCGTTGCGAGAAGGCGATAGAGCCGCGGTGACTGTCCCGAGGCTGAGCCGGCGCCGAGGGTGGTTACGCCGAGCGCGAGCAGCGCCGTAACGACGAGCCATTGCCTCACGGCACCAGCGTCTCTTTCCGCTCCGGCAGCTTGACCGACCAGATCCCCGAGTGATGGTCGCTGAAGAACACGTGGCCCTTGTACGGCTGCGGCCCCCACGCCATCGCCGCGTTCGGGACGATCCCGCTCGGATCGAAGGCCTTGAACCGGGCCAGCTCCCGGCCCTGGTCGTAGAGATTCCCCATCAGCTCGCCCGACACGTCCACGACCCGGAGCCCGGCGTTGTAGTACGCGACGTACATCGTGTCGTTCTCGATCCAGAAGTTGTGCGGGCCCGCTTCGGGAATCTGGTACCGGGCGACTTCCTTCGGCTTCTTCACGTCGGTGAAGTCCACGATGTGGATGTAGCCGCTGGCTTCGTCCGGGCCGGCGAGCGGAAGGTTATAGGGAAACTGCTCGTCGCCGACGAAGACGTAGAACTTCCCGTCCTTGGCCTTGTACGGAAACGCCGAGTGGGTGGCACCGATCGGATAGGCGTAGCGGCTGATCTCGACCGGATGGCTCGGGCTCCCGCCGTACTTCCCGTTCCCGACATCCACGAGGATGACGCCGTCTTGCCACTGCGAGGCGTAGGCGATCCCGTCCACCACCCACATATCGTGAATCCCGTGGCCCGGCGTGTCGAGCTCGAAGTAGCCTTCGCGCCAGGGCTTCTTGGGATCTTCGATGTTGATGATGTCGAACCGGCCGCCGGCGTTGGTCGCGAACACCCGTTTGTTCCAGACGAACACGTTATGCACGCCGCCCCAGAGGCCGTCATCGAAGGTCGAGATGATCTTCACGTGGTGCGGGTCGTGGCAATCCACCAGCACGAAGCCGTTCTTCCGGTTGGAAGCGCCCTCGCGGGTGATGACGCAGATCTCCCGCTCCACGTCCACCTTTACGTCGTTGGTGGTGCGGGCGTCGAGGACGAGGCTGTCCGTCATGATGAGGTTGGCGGGATCGGTGACGTCCCAGAAATAGGTGGTGCCCGCGCCACCCCAGGTCCCGGTCAACGCGTAGTCACGGCCGTCCTTGCCGGGCCAGACCCAGATATCGGAGGTGCGCACATCCTTCACCCGGCCGTGCCCCTTCCCCTCGGCCAGTCGGATGCTGGTGTACCGGTGGTCCACGGCGATGGTCTTGATGGCGCTGAGCGAGCCCGCGGTGGCCACGACGGAGTAGTCACCTGCCCGCTGGGCGACGAACCGGCCGTCCTGCTCGATCATGGCCGGCGGCTCGGACGCGATCATCGTGTCCTCGGTCACCGACTTGAGCGAGAGCACGACCGGCAGGTCGCCCACGACGCGGCCGCCGGCGTCGCGTGCCTGGGCCGAGAAGTGGACGACGTCGCCGGTGCGGGCTTTCTCGGTCGAGGCGGTGAGAGTGAGCGAGCGGGCCGGGTTAGGCACCACCGTGATCTTCATGGTGGCAGCAACGCCTCCAGCGGAGACGGTGATCGTCGCGGCGCCGGGCCGGTGCGCGGTGACGTCGCCGAATTGATCCACCGACGCCACGCTTTCGTTCTCGGAGCGCCACCGCACCGGCTGGTCGCGCCGCACCGTGCCGGCCCCATCGGTGACGACGGCTTTGTGGCGGGTCGTGGTCAGCGCGTAGTACGTGGCGGGCGCGCCCTGGATCGCGATGGCCTTGAGCGCCGCGGGGCGGACGGTAACGGCCGCCTCGCCCCGGACCGGCGCGCCTCCACCCGGGCCTAACGCGACGGCCGTCACCTTGAACTCGCCGGGCTTGAGCGCGGTCATCCGTCCGGTCGAGTCGACTTCGAGGGAGCGGCGGGCCGTGGAGAAGTAGGCGATCGGGACGTCCAGCCGCCGGCCCGCGGAGTCGTAGGCGACCGCCTTGAGCTGGGCATTGCCGCCCAGGTCCAGCGTGACGGTTGCGGGAGTGACATCGATTCGTGCGGGAGTTTGCGCGACACCGGAGCGGATCCCGGCGAGGGTGAACACCGCGAGCAATGCGACCCCGAGCGATTTCATGTTCCCAACCTCTCCGTCAGCTGTTCCTCGTGAGCGGATAGCGCCCGCTACGACTCAGTCAAGAAATCTTGGCACGACCGCCGTGATCCGCTAGGCCGCGCCGGTGTCGGCTGCCACACCCGATGTCCGTCTCGGGTTTTCAGAAGGGAGTGAACTGAGGCGGTGTCCGGCCGTTCATCCGGAGATAAGGGACCAACTGGCCAAGGGTCCACGCGGAATGCTGAAGGGCCGTGATATTCCACCGCCATTTAGGCATCGAACCGCCGGCGAAGGACTGCTCACCGGTCAACTGGTCGTCGGTGAGCCCCTCGAGCGAATTGATCACGAAGTCCAGATATGTTGCGGCGGCGGCTCGAAGCTTTGCCTTATCGTGAAGGTAGACCGCGGTGTCGCCCACCAGGGCGGTGGGAAGCGGCTTGTCGGCGACCGCACCACCCACGATCAGCGCCGCGACCGTTATGATGTGATTGATCTGCTCGGCGAACGTCCGCACGCCCTTGGTAGTTCGGAACCCGAGCATCTCCGGCGTGGCCGAGTCGATCACGGCCAGGATGTGCTTTTGCTGATGGTGCCAATCTTCGAGCAAGGCCAAGCGCGCAGGGCTTTGGGCGCCGGCACTGGACGTGAGGACCAAAGCGGCCAGCGGTACGATCACGCGCATGAGCAGTCACCGGTTAGAGGGACCGGAATCATAGCGACGCTACTCACCGCTTCGAGATGGCGTCGTTGCGGGCCGGAGCGGACGGACTCGATCGCCTTGGGCAAGAAAAACCTCCTCTGCGTTGCTGCGCGTAGGAGTCATCATCCGTTGCCGACGGCGTCAGTTGGGCTCCCATCACGTTGTCATGACAATGAACCCTACTTCGCCGGCTCCAGTTTCCAGAACGCGATCCCGCCCGACTGCTGGCCCACGTCGACGCTCCCGACCCGGGTGAATGCTTGGAGGTCGTAGACGTCGACCTTGCCGGGATTGGCGCCGACCCCTTCGCTGCTGATGAAGACGTACCGCGAGTCCGGCGTCACCGCGAGGCCGTTCGCGAGCGTCGTGCTGTTTTTCTCGAGCATCATCGACTGCCCCGACGCGAGGTCGAACACCTGGGTGCTGCCGCCCTTCTTGAGGGTCGCGATCAGCAGCTTACCATCCGGCGTCACCGCGAGATTGTACGGCGCCGCGGCGCCGGTCTTGAACCGGCGGGTTACCTGCCACGCCTTCGTGTCGATCTCGAGGATCTCGTCCGCTTTGTTGCACGCGACGAACACTTTGGTTCCGGTCACGTCGGGCTGAGCCCAGGTCGGCGAGCAAGTCGGCGGATCCATCTTCATACCCTTGTGCTCCGCCGTATGGTGCCCGAGATCACCGAGGCCGAGGTTCCCCTCGGCGCCCTTGGCGACGCTGAACCGATGGGTGACCTTGAATGTCTCCGCGCTGATCTCGACCAGCTGATCGTCCATCATGCAGCCCGAATACTGCTTCGTTCCCGTCGCGTCCACCCGGCTCCCGTGCGGCATCGTGCAGGTCGTGACCTGGGTGACCTCCGTACTGGTCGGCGTGTAGACGACCGACACCGTGGACGGCTCCATCTCGCCGTGCAGGTTGAAGTTCACGGCAAAGGCGTAGAGGCCGTCCGGCGTTAGGTCGAGCGTGGCGGGGAAATAGCCGAGGGAGATCGGATCGGCGACGAGGGTGTCGGGACCGAGCGCGAACTTCCAGTACTTGCCGTCGGGCTGGCCGTGCCCGGTTGTCATGTAGAGGTACTTCCCTGCCCGGTCGATCACGAGCCCGTGCGGTCCTTCCATCTCGGTCGGCAGCTCGCCCACCGGTGTGGTCTTCTCGACCACGGTTCCGCCCGGTCCGAACCGGATCCGATGAATGAGGTCGGCGGACTCGGCGCCGACATACACCCAGTAGTTGTTGACGGGCTTTTCGATCGGGCGAGCGGAAGCGTTGGTCTGCGCGGAGAGCCGATTGGGGAGCGCGACGGCCGCGAGCACAACCGCTGTCATCCCGAGCGAGCAACAGCGACCGGGGGATCTACTCCGCAGAGTCCGAGCATTGCGGGCTAAATTCAGAGCGGACACCTTGCTGCTGAGACGCGGGGCAGGCATAGTAATGGGCACCAAATATCCAGCCGAGATGGCGGTCAGAGCTCGTTGCGCCGGTCCCCCGGCGCTCTTCACGAGCAACTCCATGTGTTCAACACCGAAGGGATCCACCGGTATGGGAAAGGTACTCTGGGCTAGCCTCGTCGGCATGTCGCTGCTCGGGCTCTCGCGGCGGGCAGCGGCGCAGGCCGGTGAAGGTACGCCCGAAGACGGCCTCAAGGTGGCGCGGCTCGTGGCTGAGCCGGCGCATCTCGTCATCGAGCGCGGCATGACGTCGCCGCTCAAGGTGACCGCGCTCGACAAAGACGGGAAGCCGGTCAAAGCGCTCTTTCGTTATGCCGGCTCCTTCCGCGCGCTCCGGCCCGGCGACGGCGGGATCATGGGCCTCGTCCCCGGCGAGCACGAGCTGGTGGTGACGGTCGTGCTGCCGCCGAGCGCGGTCCAGACTCCGGTCACCGTGACGGTACCGGTCACGGTCAAGTGGCCCGCGGTCGCCGCCGTCGCCGTGACGCCCGGCAGCTCGGCGCGGCTCTACAGCGGCACGACCCTGGCATTCGCGGTCAAGGCGACCCATAAGGACGGGTCGGCGCGGGCCGAGCCTAAGACGACGTGGAGCTCCTCCAATCCGGCAGTCGCGTCGGTGGACAAGTACGGCTTCGTCACCGCGCGCGCGCCGGGTCAGGCCACCATCTCGGGCTCGGTCGAAGGCGTCACCGGCGAATCCAAGGCGACGGTCGCAGCGTTCGCGGCGACCAGCCTCGAGGCCACGACGAACGTCTCGTCGGTTCGCACCGGCGACGTCGTCCAGCTCAAGGCGACGGCGCGGGCCCGCGGCGGCAACGTCATCGGCGACCTCCCGATCACCTGGACGTACACCTACACGCCGGACGACTCGATCGCCGCGCCGGGCGCTCCGGCCGCCATCGTGGACGATCGGTTCGTCGCCGAGCAAGCCGGCATCTATAACATCCTCGCGACCGCCGGCAATCTGTCCTCTCGCACGGTCGTCGAAGTGAAGCCGCGCCAAGTTGTTCAGGAAGTGCAGTTCGAGGGCCGGGGCTCGATCACCGACGTCCACACGTCCGACCTGTGGCCGTGGCAAGGCAGCGACGGCCGCGACTATATGCTGGTCGGGACTTGGGGCGGCGACGGCTATGGCTACATCTACGACATCACCGATCCCACGCAGATCAAGAAGACCGACTCGGTCAAAGTGGACGCCCGCACCATCAACGACGTGACCGTCTCGCCGACGGCCAAGTACGGGGCGTTCTCCCGCGAGGGCGCGTCGAGCCGGGTGAACGGCGTCGTGATTCTCGACCTCGCGAACCCCGCCCATCCCAAGATCGCGTCGGAGTTCAGCGAGCAGCTCACCGGCGGCGTCCATAACATGTTCCCCACGCAGATCAACGGCAAAGAATACCTGTTCGCGATCTCCGGCGGCGACAAGTACGTCATCATCGACATGTCCGACATCTACAAGCCGCGTTACGTCGGGGAGTACAACCATCCGAACTCGCGCGTCCACGACGTGTGGGTCCGCGACGGGATCGCGTATTCATCGGAGTGGGGGACGGGTGTGGTGGTGGTGGACGTCGGCAACGGCAAGTGGGGCGGTACGCCGCAGCAGCCCAAGCTGATCACCACCTACGCGACCAAGAGCGGCGCCACCCACGAGGTCTACCCCTACTTCTCCGCCAAGACCGGCAAGACCTACATCTTCCTGGGCGACGAAGTCATGAACCGGAAGGGTCGAGCCTGGCAAGGGATGCCTAACGCAAGCATCACGACCAAGGGCGGGGTGCCCCAGGTCGCCGCGGGTTACACCCACATCATCGACTTCACCGACCCCGAGCATCCGAAGAACGTGGCCCGGTACGAGAACCCCGAGTTCGGAAGCCACGATATCATCGTCGAGGACGACATCCTCTATCAGGCGTATTACGACGGCGGGATGCGCGTGGTGGACGTCTCGGGCGAGCTGCTCGGCAACCTCCAGCGGCAGTCGCGGGAGATCGCGGTCTTCAAGCCGTTCGACCCGAACGGCTTCACGGCGAACGCGGCCTTTACGATGAACGCGATGCCCTACAAGGGCCACATCTTCTTCACTGACTTCAACAGCGGCCTCTGGTCGGTGAAGCTCAAGCCGACAAGCCGGCCGGTGCCCTGAGTAGGAGCGGTAAGGCGGCAAGGCGGCAAGTGAGAGGGCAATGGGAAGGCGGGCCATCAGGACATCGCGACCGGAGCTGCGGTCCGCCGTTCCCGGAGTAACCTGCCGCCCTGCCGCCTTGCCGCCCTGTCCGCCGTCGCTCGCTTCACCTTCGAAACCTTGAGATCGACTCCCGTCGACGTCTTGGCCGACCGTCGGACCGGCGGCGCCTTGGGCGGCTTCGGCTCCTTCGACGCTTTGGCGGCTTTGGCTGACTTCGGTGCCTTGGCCGGAGCTCCCGCTTTCGCGGGTTTGGCAGCCTTCGGCGCTTTCGCCGCCTTCGGCGCTTTCCCACCCTTGGCGACGATC
>JBDTOH010000231.1:0-8597 GCA_039933355.1 Gemmatimonadota bacterium
CGGTTCTCGGGCCCGTTCAGCTCAGTACGGCAGGTTGGCCGCGTCGGCGAACCCCTTGACGAGCGCCTCCTGCTCGGGCGTGAGGTGCTCGGGAACGGTGACCGCGACCTCGACGATCTGATCGCCCCGTTTGTCCCCCTTGGCGATCCCCATGCCCTTGATCCGGAACTTCTTCCCCGGCTGCGTCCCCGGCGGGACCTTGAGCACGACCTTCTTTCCGTCGATCGTGCGGACCCGGATCTTGGAGCCTAACGTCGCCTGCGCGACGTTGATCGGCACCGTGCAGAGGACGTCGAGGCCGTCGCGGTGGAAGAACCGGTCGGGCTCGACCTCGAAGGTCACGATCAGATCGCCGGCGGGCTGGCCGGGCCCGCCCGCGCCGCCCTGACCCTTCATCCGGATCTTGGTTCCCGTGTCGGTGCCAGGAGGCACCGTGATCACCACCGTCTTGTCGGTTCGAACTTCGCCGGCGCCGTTGCAGGTGGGACAGGGGACCGACGGAATCTTCCCGCGGCCCCGACACAGCGGGCACGGCCGGTTCACCGCGAAGCCGCCCTGGCCGAACGAGATCGTGCCGCGGCCTTTGCATTCGGGACAGGTCGAGAGCGTCGCTCCCGGCGCGGCGCCGGTTCCGGAACAGGTGGCGCACGTCCCCGTCACCGGCATGGTGACCGTGACCTTCCCGCCTAACGCCGCCGTCCGGAACGGGATCTCGAGCGCCGTCTCCAGCGTGTCGCCGGCGGGCTCGTCCCGCCGCCCCCGGCTCCCGCCGAAGATCGACGAGAAAATGTCGCCGAGCCCCATGCTGCCGAAATCGCCGAAGTCGAATGTCTCCGCCGGGCCGCCGGCCGGCCCGCCCGCAGCCTGCCCACGGCCGCCGCTCGCCCGCCGGCTCCCGGTGTCGTCGAACGCACCGAGCCGCCGCATCTGATCGTACTTCTTCCGCTTCTCCGGATCGGAGAGAACGCTGTGGGCTTCGGAGATCTGCTTGAACATGTCCGACGCCCCCGGCTGGTCCGGGTTGGCGTCGGGATGGTACTGCTTCGCGAGCCGCCGGTACGCTTTCTTGATCTCCTCGGCGGTTGCCTTCTCGTTGACGCCGAGGACTTGATAGAAATCCTTCGAGGCCACGTTAGGCGTGCCCCTCCGACGAGTACACCTGCACTCGCGCGGGACGAACCAGGGCGCCCTTGAAGCGATAGCCGACCTGGTAGGTGGAGTTCACCGTGTGATCGAGGCTCGGCTCGGGTGCGGGCAGCACCGACACCGCTTCGGACACCGACGGATCGAACCGCTGGCCGACCGGATCGACCCGTTCGAGGCCGGCGGCCTCCAACTCCTTGCGGAGCTTCCGGTCGACCAGGTCCACTCCCTGCCGGAGCGCATCGACCGGGCCGGCCGCATCAGAAGCCGCAAGACGGTCCAAGTCGTCGAGCACGTCGAGCAATTTGATCACGAAGGCCGCTTGAGCCTTATCGGCCAGATCAACCCGCTCCCTCGCAACCCGCTTTCTGAAGTTATCGAACTCGGCGGCGAGCCTGAGGTACTTCTCTTGCGCCTCGAGGAGCTGGTCTTCGAGCCTCCGGACGGCGTTCTCGGCCGGCTCCGCAGGCATGGCACCGGCGAAGTCCGCCGCCCGGGTCGCAGAGGTCGGGTCTAGCGGAGCATCTTCTTCAAATGGTCGTTCGGTCATGAACGGAGTCTCTCATCTTTTACTAAATCAATATGGACTAAGAGGTTAAGCCTACGGGTATTCGCTGCGCGAAGCAACCCTCGTGCCCTCCAGCTCTGCCGTCATGACAGGCGCGCCGACGACACACCTCGGTGCAGTGTCTCAAGGGGTCGTAACCCGGCTAGTCTGACATGAAACCCTCACAGCGGGACCCTCGTCTATATCATTGACAAAGTCATATAAATAGGGGATCCATGGCCGGCAATCTCGGTGAGCTCGAGCAACTCGTCCTTCTCGCCCTGCTCCGGCTCGGCGACGAGGGGTATGGCGTCACGGTTCGGCACGAGCTCGAGACCGCCGCGCGGCGCCAGATCGACCTCGGCACCGTCTACAAGACCCTGCTCCGCCTCGAGGAGAAGGGCTTGATCTCCGCTCGGATCGGCCCGCCCACCGCCGAGCGAGGCGGACGCCGCAAGAAGCTCTATTGGGTCCTCCCGGCCGGTCACCGCGCGCTTGACCGCTCCCTCGAGGCGCTCCGCAGGATGGCTTCCGGGCTCAGCACCGCCCTCGAGGGCCGTTGATGCCGCCCGAAACCCCGAGCCCACCTTGCGGCGTTGTCGCTCTGCTCGACCGATTGCTACCAGTCGCTCTGCGCGAATTCGTCATCGGCGATTTGATCGAGGAGTTTCGGCTTCGCCAACTCGAGCGGGGCCATTTCCGGGCGTGCTCATGGTTCTGGCGCCAAGCGCTCGTCGCAGTCGTTCAGATCCGGGGCCGTCGGTCGCCCGGGCTTGTACCGTCTTCCCCGGGAGGTCCCATGACGCCATTTCTGATCGAGCTTCGCCATGCCACGCGGGCCATCGGACGGCGCCCCGGATTCACCGCGCTCGCGGTGCTCACCCTCGGTCTTGGCATCGGGGCAACCACCGCGATCTTCAGCGTCATCAATCCCATCCTGCTCGCACCGCTTCCCTACCCGACCGGCGACCGGCTGGCGATGATCTGGGAGCGGGAGAAGGACGGGTCTCAGTCGCTCACGTCCTTTGCAACAATCGCAGACATCGGCGAGCAAACTCGGACGCTCGACCGCCTCGCTGCGATCCGCCAGTGGCAGCCGAATCTTGCGGGTGATGGCGCACCCGACCGGATCACAGGCCAGCGCGTCGGCTACGCGTTCTTCGATCTCCTTGGCGTGCAACCACTGCTGGGCCGGACCTTCACCGCCGAAGAGGACAATCCCACCGCCAACCGGGTCGTGGTTCTGAGCTATGGTCTTTGGCGCCGCCGGTTCGGCGAGGACAAGGCGATCATCGGGAAAGCCATTTCCCTCGACGACACGCCGTGGACGGTGATCGGCGTTCTCCCGCGGACCTTCGAAAGCCTGCTCAACCAGCAGGCCGAGATGTGGGGGCCGCTGCGGTACGGACCCGCGCTGCCGTATGCGTGCCGGACCTGTCGTCACATCCGCGCAGTGGGCCGCGTGAAACCAGGCATGACGATCGCCCAGGCTACGGACGAGCTCAACCGGATCTCCGCCGGCTTGGTTCGCGACCATCCGACCGAATATCCCGCGTCGGGATTTCAGGTGGTTCCGCTCAAGACCCAGCTGACTCAGACGGTCCGACCGGCGCTGCTGGTGATCTTCGCCGCGGTGAGTCTGGTCCTGCTGATCGCCTGCGCCAACGTCGCCAACCTTCTGCTCGGTCTCTCGTTCCAGCGCCGTCACGAGTTTGCGATCCGGTCGGCGCTAGGCGCGGGCCGATGGGACATCGCCCGGACCGTCCTGGCGGAGAGCGGAATCATCGCGGTCCTCGGCGCGGGCTTGGGCGTGGTGATCGCGTGGGGCGCGCTCGCGACGGTGCTCGGGCTCGCCCCGACGTCGCTGCCGCGGCTCGATACCATTCACCTCGACCCCGCGGCGCTCGGCTTCACGGCGCTCCTCGCCGCCGTCACCGGTCTCGGGTTCGGCGTGGGGCCGGCCGTCTGGCTGACGCGCGCGATCGGCCAAGAGGTTCGGAGCGGCGGGCGCCTCACGGCGTCGCGCTCGCGCCATCTCCTTCGGCGCACGCTGGTCGTGAGCGAGGTCGCGCTCGCGGTCGTTCTGCTCGTCGCCACCGGCTTGTTGATCCGAAGCCTCACCCACCTCCTCGCGGTCGACCCCGGATTCACGACGGATCATCTGCTCACGATGGAGGTGCAGACCGCCGGCAAGCGCTACGCTGAAGATGGGCCGACGCGCCAGTTCTTCGCTGGCGCGCTGGAAAGCGTCGAGCATGTGTCGGGGGTCCGAGCGGCGGCGTTTGTGAGCCAGCTTCCCTTGGGCGGCAGCCAGGATGGCTACGGGATCCGGATCCAGAGTAAGCCGCTCGCCAACGACGCCGACGCGCCCGGCGCCGACCGGTATACGATCACGCCGAGGTACCCGTCGGTGATGGCGATCCCGCTTCGGAGCGGTCGCGTGTTCACCGCGGCAGATCGGGAAGGGGCTTCGCCGGTCGTGCTGATCAACGAGACCTTCGCGCGGCTCAACTGGCCCGGACAGAACCCGATCGGCGACCGGATCCAGCTCGGCGAAAAGGACACGCCGTGGCGCACGATCGTCGGCGTCCTCGGCGACATCCGCCACGCCAGCCTGGACAAGCCGTCGCTCCGGCAGATCTATATCCCGCAGCCGCAGTGGCAGTTCGCCGATGGATCGATGATCCTCGTCGCCCGGACCAGCGGGGACCCCGACGCGCTGACCAACCCGATCCGCGAGGCAATCTGGTCGATCGATCGCAATCAGCCGATTCTGGGCGTCGCCTCGATGGCGGAGGTGATCCGTCAGTCCACCTCGGACCGGCGATTCGTGCTCATGCTCTTCCGCGCCTTCGCGGTGCTCGCCCTCGTGCTCGCTTCGGCGGGGCTCTACGGCGTCGTGTCGAGCAGCGTTACCGAGCGGACCCGTGAGCTCGGCATTCGCGCCGCGCTCGGCGCATCGCGGCGGCGCGTGCTCCGGCTGGTGGTCGGCGAGGGGTTCGCGCTCACCGGGTTAGGCATCTCCATCGGACTGGTCGGCGCCCTGGCCGCCACCCGCCTGCTCCAAAGCGCCTTGTTCGGCATCAGCTCGACCGATCCGGTCACGTACGCCGCAGTCGCCGTGATCGTCGTCGCGATGGCGCTGGTGTCCTCGTGGTGGCCGGCCTGGCGGGCCGCCCGCGTCGAGCCTACGGTTGCACTTCGCCAGGAGTGACGCCCTGAGCCGCGACATTCGTTAGGCTCGCTTCGAGGCTCTCGACCGGTTCGGGTGCTGGAGTGCGGCCCCAAGAACCGGTCGGCCTCGAGGCCGAGCCGGCGAATGGCCCGCCGCGCACAGATCACGAAGTCGCTTCGCAAGCGCAAACAGCGGCCCGGGAAATCAGCGAGCATCATCGATCGCTCGATCTCGGCGCGCGGCCCCAGCGCTCAGACCTGGCGCAACCTCCGGAGCAGGCCGTGGAGCGCGAACTGGCTCGCCCGCGCTCGCACCTCGTAGCGGTTTCCGGGAAGGCCAATTCGCTGCGCCGTCACCTCGCCGAGGACGGAGAAACCCACCCACACCGTGCCGACCGGCTTTTCCGAGCTCCCCCCGCCGGGTCCGGCAACGCCGGTAATCGCGATCGAGACGTCCGCGCCGGTCTTCCTCGCAACCCCCTCCGCCATGGCCCGAACCACCGCTTCGCTGACAGCGCCGTGCTCCCTCAGCGACTCCGAGGGCACGTCGAGCGCCGATTGCTTGACCGCGTCCGCATAGGCGATCACGCCGCCAGAGAACACCTCCGAGCTCCCAGGGACCGCGGTGATTCGCTCGCCGATCATGCCGCCGGTGCAGCTCTCCGCCACGGCAAGCCAGAGATGTCGTTCGCGCAGCTCGTCCAGCAGCAGCGCCGCGAGGTCCTGCTCGCCGGTCCCGTAGCAGAAGTCTCCCACGACCTCCCGAACTCGCCGGCCCGCGTCTTCGAGGAGACGGTCGGCATCGTCACCTGCCACGCTCCATGCGGTGAGCCGGAGATCCACGCCTTCCACGCCGGGAAGGTAGGCCAGCGTAAGGGGCGCCAGCCCGTCTTCGACCGCGCTCAGCCGGTCGGCGAGCGATGACTCGGGAATGCTGGTCGTACGGAGCACGAGTGACTTGGTGATGACGGATGCCGAGCGCTCGCGAAGCCGCGGGATCACTTCGTCGGTGATCAGGCCGCGCATCTCGACCGGCACGCCGGGAAGCATGATCACCTCGCCCAGCGGCCCCGAGAGCCACAGCCCCGGCGCGGTCCCCCGTTTGTTGGGGAGCACGAGCGCGCCTTTGGGCACCTCCGACTGACAGCGGTTCGACGGGGCCGGCACCCGGCCGAACTTCGCGAACCGCGCGATCAGCGCCTGCGCGAGATCGTCATGAAATTCGAGCGGCGCATTGAACAGCTCCGCGACGACCTTCTTCGTCATGTCGTCGCGGGTCGGCCCGAGCCCGCCCGTGGTGATGACGAACCGCGACCGGGCCAGCGCGTCGATCAGCGCAGCTCGAATCGCCACGGGATCGTCGCCGATCGACGTCCGCCGCGATACGGTGACGCCGATCTCGCCTAACCGCTGCCCCATGAAGGCGCTGTTGGTGTCGACCGTGAAGCCGAGCAGAAGCTCGGTGCCGATGGTGAGGAGCTCGAGGTGCATGGGGAGGGACTGGGCTTAGGGAGTAGGGCTGAGGGTCGGAAGTCGGAAGTCGGAAGTCGGGCGGAATTCACCAAGCCCTAGTCCCCAAGCCCTAATCCCTCCCTGAACAACCGCCGATACCGGTACAGATAGATCATGAACGAATAAACGGTGAGCACGGCCGCGATCGCGAGGGTTACGGCCACGAAGCCGCCGTGGAACTGGTTCCAGTAGTGGCCCCATTCCGTCTTGCCCAGGCCTAACGGACCCCACGCGTCTCGAAACGCAAACCACGCGATGGTCCCGCCGATGAAGATGTTCTGCATCACGGTCTTGAGCTTGCCGGGGCCCTGAGCCGAGATCACGACGCCGCGCCGGGAGGCCCACCACCGGAGCGCCGTCATCGCGAGCTCCCGGCCGAGGAGCAGAATGCAGACCCAGAGCGGGATGCTCCCCCACACCGGAATGTCATAAAGATGCTGCCGCTGCCGCGAGATCCAGTAGATCGGGATGATGGTGGAGAAGAGCAGCAGCTTGTCGGCGATCGGATCGAGCAGCTTGCCGAGATCCGTTACCAGGTTGCGCTGCCGGGCCAGCCGCCCGTCCACCACATCCGATACCGCGGCCACCAGGAACACCCCCAGCGTGATCAGCTTAGGCCAATAGCCTTCGATGAACGGCAGGAGGGCGATCACGGGCGTGATCAAGATCCGGCCCAGCGTGATGATGTTCGGGAGGTTCCAGATTGGGTCGCTCACCCGCTCCCTCAGCCTAACGTCTTGAGCACCAGCTTACTGATGCACCGCAGCGTGTCGAACACCCCGTCGCCGCGAAGGGCCACCGCTTCGAACATCGGGGCTCGCTCGATCCAGACCCCGTCCACCTGCTCGATCAGATTCTCGCCGGGCCGGTCCACGTTCGGCGTCACCCGCCGCTTGGCCGCATCCTCGACCGGCCAGCCCGGGTTGAGGTTCTCCTGCAGCTCCGCGAGCGGCGCAGCGTTCGGGAGATCGCGCTTGTTGTACTGGACGATGAACGGCAGCTTGGTCAGGTCGTAGCCGTGCTGAAGCAGATTGTCGTAGAGGTTCTGCATCGACTCGACGTTGGCCTCCATCCGCTCGATCTGGCTGTCGCCGACGAACACGACCCCGTCGACGCCCTTGAGGATCAGCTTGCGCGAGGCGTTGTAGTACACCTGCCCCGGCACCGTGTAGAGGTGGAAGCGGGTCTTGAACCCGCGGATCGTGCCGAGGTCGACCGGGAGAAAATCAAAGAAGAGGGTCCGCTCGGTCTCGGTCGCCAGGGAGATCATCTTCCCCTTCGACGACGGGGCCACCTTCTCGTAGATGTACTCGAGATTGGTGGTCTTCCCGCCCAGGCCCGGGCCGTAGTAGACCAGCTTGCAGTTGATCTCTCGTGACGCGTAGTTGATGAGCGACATCCGGCTCCACCCTCACGCACCAAAGAGTTTGTCGATCTCGTCTTCCGCTTCGCCGAGGAAGCCAGATTCCATTCGGCGATCGGAGGTGGATTCCCGCGCAAACAGCTCGTGGAACAGAGCCGAGAGGCTCTCGACCACCGAGCGGACCCGAAGCTTGACGAGCCCTAACGTAGTGCGATTGTCGAAGAGGACGACCAGGATCACCCGCCGCGCCACGTCCGCGAGGTAGAGCGATTCCTTCTCCCCCTGATGGAACAGCGCCCCGAACTCCTGCTCGCCGAGCATCCGGGCCAGCTGGTCGTTCGCGGAGAAATCGGCGGCGGTCAGCGAGGCGAAGGCCACCGGATCGAACTGCGGCGGCTCTCCCGCCGTTGCCAGCATCTGACCGCTCCGGTCCACGATGAGCGCGGTCCGCGCCCCCGCGTCGCGGAGCAGGTTTACCATGATTACCTGGATCCGGGCAGCGTCATCTTCCCGGAACGACCAGCTGGAGGCGCCCGTCATCCCAGCGCCCGTTCCATGCGCCGCACCAGACGCACCGCCCGCCGTTTGAGCCGCGGCGAGGATTCCCACCGGAGATAGTCCCGCAACACGTGTAGGGTCTCCACGCTCTCCTGCCCCGCAAGGTAAGTCGCCGCGGACCACCGCCGATACGGACTCCGCGCAAACAGGTCCGCTTTGTGGCGTTCGAGCCGGCGCCGAGCCAGCCACCACCCTGCCGCCGCGCCGACTCCCACAGCGAGGGAAAATGCCAGCGCGTTCCGGGATTTCACGAGACCTCCTGGCGCGCCTCCAGGGCATGGCTGAGGGTGACGCCATCGA
>JBDTOH010000232.1:0-8580 GCA_039933355.1 Gemmatimonadota bacterium
TCACCCACTGCCGCTTAGGGACGGCGACCGGACCGGCCTGGCGGAACTTTGGCTTGCACCGAACTTGTCCTCGACTGCCCTGCTTGAAGTAGGCCGTGGTTGTCTCGATCGACGACTTGGAGACCACGAGCCCGCCGCTCGGAGCAACCGCTGTGAGCTTGAGCACGGTATTCGCCGGGCTCACTGGATCACTCACGATCTCGATCCGGTTGTCCCGAAAGTCGCAGGTGCCGCTCAAGATGCAGGTCCTGAGCGCCACGTAGTCCGCAACCGAAGGAGCGAGCGGACTCAGCAGCGTCATCGTACTCCAGATCCGGTTGGTATCGCGAATGCCGCGCACAAACAGATCCGGGAGCGCCGAGTACCCCTCGAAGGTTTCGACGAAAGCGTTCCGAGTGGGGAAGAGACCCTCGGACGTCTTGAGATAGACGCTGTCACCCACGTGAGTGTAGTTGTCCGCCTCGAAATTGGGCATGAAGTACTTCTGGAAAAGCTCACAGCCGGCACCGGGCTCTTTGTACACGTTGCCGTCGCGAGCGATGAAGTAGCGGATCCCTTGATCGGCCAGCTCGTAGAGCACATCCTTGGCGTCCGGACACGCCGACGTCGCGCTCGGTCCGCTGCACAAGCACAGCACCAGCAGAACGCCAAGGCCCAAAAAGAGGTTCTTCATCGCGGGCCCTACCCAACGGCGTTCCATCGGCGACCTCTCCAGACGGCGGAGATAGCGGCGGGCCGATCCCCCACCCTCCTTCACGGCGCCCGCTCCGCAATGTAGCTTCGACTGACTCGCATCAATCAATCCGGACGGACCTCATGCCGACTTCGCTTCGTCTCCTCGTTTCCATCCTGGCCGTGGCCGGGCCGCTCGCGGCCCAAATGCCCTCAGCCCCGGCGAACACTCTCAAGCTGCAGGATTTCCTCGAGGCCGAGCAGGTCCGGGACTTCTTCCGCGGGGGCGGCCCCGAGATCTCGCCGGACGGCAAACAAGTCGTCTATACCCGCTGGTGGGTCGACAAGCAGAACGATCAGTGGAAGGCGTCGCTCTGGCTCATCGGGAGCGACGGGACCAAGAACCGCTGGCTGGTGGACGGCCGCGGACAGACGTGGTCCCCCGACGGAACCCGACTGGCCTACGTCAAGATGGGCGAGCCTTCCGGCGCGCAGATCTTCGTGCGCTGGATGGATGCCGAGGGTGCGATCACCCAGATCACGCGTTTGGAAAGCGCACCCGGGAATCTGGTCTGGTCGCCGGACGGGAAGATGCTCGCGTTCACGGCGGCGGTACCGAGCAAGTCCCCGTGGAACACCGAGGTTCCGGGCAAGCCGGCCGGCGCCAAATGGACGGAGGAGCCGAAGGTAGTGGACCGGCTGTCTTACCGGGCTGACTGGGCCGGCTACGTCGATCAGGGCTATGGGCACATCTTCGTGGTTCCCGCGACGGGCGGAACCCCCCGCCAGGTCACCTTCGGTGATTGGCATCACGGAGACCCAGTCTGGTCCGCGGATGGGACCGAGATCCTGTTCACGAGCCTCCGGATTCCGCACGCGGACACGGTGTATCGCGAGTCCGAGATCTACGCGGCCAATGTCGCCACTGGCGCAATTCGCCAGCTGACGCATCGAAAGGGTCCCGACAACCACCCCGTCGTCTCGCCCGACGGCAAGAGGGTCGCCTATCTCGGCTTCGACTGGACCGACGACACATACATCACCAACAAGCTTTACGTGATGAACATCGACGGGTCCAATTCGCGGGAGATCTCCGGCAAGCTCGATCGGTCGCCGGACGACGTCCAGTGGGCGGCAGACGGAAGCGGTCTCTACTTCAGCGCCCAGGATCGCGGCCTCTCCGACGTTTACTTTGTGTCGCTGGCGGGCGGCGAGCCCAAGCGCCTCACGTCGGGCGATCACATGCTCACGCTGGCGAGTCTCAGCAAGACCGGGCTGGGAGCCGGGTTGGTCTACACGGCGAAAGACCCCGGCGACATCATGACGTTCGACACCAAGACCGCCGCCGTGAAGCAGATTACCGACATCAACAGCGACGTGTTAGGCGGGAAGTGGCTGGCCGAGCCCGAGGAGATCTGGTACACGTCGAAGGACGGGCTCAAGATTCAGGGCTGGGTGCTCAAGCCCCCGGGGTTCGACCCCCGCAAGAAGTACCCCATGATGCTGTCGATTCACGGCGGGCCGCACGGCATGTTCTCCGGAACCGGCTCATTCATGTGGTGGGAGTGGCAGATGTACGCGGCCCAGGGCTACGTCGTTCTCTTCACCAATCCGCGGGGCAGCTCGGGATACGGCAGCGCGTTCGGCAACGCCATCAAGAACGCCTACCCGGGCAAGGACTACGATGACCTGATGGCCGGCGTCGACACGGTGATCGGCCGCGGGTACGTCGACACCCGGAATATGTTCGTCTACGGATGCAGCGGCGGCGGCGTGCTCACCACGTGGGTCGTGGGCCACACCGACCGATTCGCTGCAGCGAGCGCCGAGTGCCCGGTGACCAACTGGATGTCGTTCGTCGGCACCACGGACGGGCAGCTCTACTGGTACAAGAACTTCGCCAAGTATCCCTGGGATGATCCGACCGAGCACCTCAAGCGCTCGCCGATCATGTACGTCGGGAACGTGAAGACGCCGACGATGCTGCTCACCGGCGAAGGCGACCTTCGCACGCCGATGCCGCAGACCGAGGAGTACTATTCCGCGCTCAAAGTGCTCGGCGTCCCGACCGTGATGGTCCGGCTCAAGGACGAGTGGCACGCGTACTTCAACCATCCGTCGAACACGATGCGGACAATCGCGTTCCGGCAGCAGTGGTTCGAGAAGTATCGGAAGACGGATGGACCGGTGCCGTGAGGGGCTAGGAAACAGGGACTAGGGATTCGGAAATCGGGACACTCGAGCAAACTGGGGGCATATGTTGGGTCGATTCTTGGCGGTTGCGTTGGTGCTGGTGCCGCTCCGGGCTGGGGCACAGGGATTTCCGAAGCAGGCCATGGTCGCCGACTGGGAGCGGAGCCGCACCAACGTGCTGGCGTATATCGACGCCATGCCGGATTCGGCGCTGGCGTACCGGCCGACGCCAGGCGTGCGCAGCTTCGCCGAGCAGATCGATCACATCGTGAGCACGAATCTCGAGGTCGCGGCGCGGGCGTTGAAGGGCGAAAAAGAGATGCCCAAGCTTGGCGACCCCCAGGTCTACCTCAAAGACAAGAGCGCGCTGCGCGACTACTCCGCGAAGACCTACGACTACGTGTTGAAGGCGATCAAGGCTGCCACCCCGGCGCAGCTCGACAAGCCCTCGGCGATGTTCAACCAGCCGGCCCAGTCCGCGTGGCGCTGGCTCATGCTTTCCCACGAGCACTCGGCGTGGACGTTAGGCCAGGTGATTCCGTATCTCCGCCTCAACAAGGTGACCCCGCCGGCCTACCAGATGCCGTTCTGAGCCGGTCTCGAGGGCCTTTCCGTCCGTCCCGGTGAACGCGGCATCAAAGTGCCACTCACCTCGCTCAACCCGCTGGTCCAAATCGGCATGGGTGGGGTGCGATCGGATGAGGCGCGAACAGGACCTAGGACTGGGATTCGGGCAACCCAGCCTTGATCCAAGCCCCAAAGCCGCCCGACACATTCGCTACGTGCTTCCGGCCACTCGCGAGCAACAGGCTGGCGGCAACCGCGGATCGTCCGCCCCCCTGGCAATGGAGGAGCACTTCCTGGCCTTCCGGAATTTCCCCCAATCGGTCGACCAGCTCGGGTAGGGGAATCAACCTCGCGCCTTCGATGTGACCCTGGTCCCACTCGGACCGAGCCCGGACATCGACGACGAGAGCGCCCGCGCGCTGCCGCGCCGGCACGTCCGCAGCCGCCGTCTGGGGCGTCCGCTCCAGCTCCCGCCCTTCCGCCGACCAGACACTCAGCGCCTCGCTTCCCGCATAACCCGCAACCCGGTCGAGCCCGATCGTGACCAGCATCTGGACCGCCCGCCGGACGGCGTGGGGCACGCCGCTTTGAAGAATGAGATACAGGTCCCGATCATAGGGGAGGAGCGAGCCCGCGTAGGTCGTGAAGTTGTTGCCGAGCGGAATGTTGAGCGAGCCGGGGAGATGGCCCGCGGCGAATTCGGCGGTGGCGCGAGTATCGATGACCGTGGCGCCCTCCGCCAGCAGGTCGAGGAGGCGGTGCTCAGCCACCCGCTCAGGATTCGGGAGGCTGCCAAGCAACGGCGGACCTTCGCGATTGATCCGTTTCATGACGCCGAAGTAGCGGGGAGGCTCGGGTTGGCCGACCAGAACCTGCCGGACGAATTCGGCTTCGGAAGTCGCGCCGAAAGCCCAGTTGTAGCGTCGCTCGTATCCAACGGTCGACTGGGGGACGGCACTCATTCCCTTCCCGCAGGCTGAGCCGGCCCCGTGGCCCGGCCACACCTGAATATGATCGGCGAGGGACCGGAACCAGTCGAGGCTCCGATAGAGATCGCGGGCTGCGTGCTCCGATGTACCGGCGATCCGCGCCGCCTTCTCGAGCAGATCGGGCCGCCCCACATCGCCCACGAACACGAAGTCTCCAGTCACGATCGCCATGGGCTCGTCGGCGACCGCGCCGTCGGTGACGAGGAAGCTGAGATGCTCGGGCGTGTGTCCGGGAGTGTGAACCGCCTCGATGCTGACGTTGCCGACCGTGATGACACCGGCGTGATGGAGAGGCCGGGCATTGGGCTCGTTTCGAAACTCGTACTGCCAGTCGGCCGGTCCCATGGCGCTCAGGTACATCGGCGCCCCGGTCCGAGCGGCCAGCTCCCGCGTTCCGGACAGGAAGTCGGCGTGAATATGGGTCTCGGTCACGGCTGTGATCCGAAGCCCTTCCGCCTCGGCCGCGCCGATGTACGGGTCGACCAGCCGGTTCGGGTCGATGACGATGGCGGTACCGGTCGCGCCGCACCCGATCAAATAGCTCGTCTGCGCGAGCGGCTCGTCAAAAAAACGTTTCACCAGCATCGGCCGGATCTACCTCTTCCACAGGACGACGGCACCCATCACCAAGAGAAAAGCTGCGAACCCCCTGCGCAAGCGGTCCTGCGGGACCCTGGGGACCAGCGCGCTGCCTGCCACGACTCCGACCATCGCAAGCGCAGTGAAGACCGCGGTCTCCCGCCAGTCGATCGCGCCCCGGCCCAGGTGGCTCACGAAGCCGGATGCACAGCTCATGAGGATCAGGCCGAGCGAGGTACCGACCGCTTGGCGCATGGGGAGTCCAGCCAGCAATACCAGTGCCGGTACATAGAGGAAACCCCCGCCGACCCCGACGAGCCCGGTCAGCATCCCGACCAGCCCGCCCAGCAGCGTGACGACAGTCAAGGACCTCCGTTCACCGCCGCCCTCGGACGACCGGGCGACCGTCCAACGCCCGGGACCGACATACATCGAGACCGCCGCGGCAATCATCAGAACCGCGAAAATACCGAGCTCCCACGGCGCCGACAGCACCCGGCTCAAGCGTCCGCCGAGAAACGCCCCGACCACAGCCGCCGGTCCAAAGGTCGCGACCGCGTCCCAGCGAATGGACCGGCTGCGGTGGTGGCTGACCATCCCGACCGCGCTCGCGAGCCCGACGACGACGAGGCTCATCGGAACCGCCGTCTCCATCGACACGCCCAAGATATAATGCAGCACCGGCACGGTGAGGATTGAGCCGCCGCCGCCCAGGAGTCCGAGCGAGATCCCGATGACGACCGCGAGGACGTACCCGAGAACCGTCAGTGGAGCTCCTTGGTCAAGCGGGCACCGCCGCCGGGTGGTCGTAGCATTCGCGCTGCCAGGCATCGAAGCACACGAGCGACCAGAGCCGGATTTCGTGGTTCTTGGTCCCGCTGGTGTGCTCCTCGATCATCCGCCGCACCGCCGCGCCGTTGAGCCACGGCGACTCCCGGAGCGCGGCGCTCTCAGCCAGGTCGCTGAGGAGCTCCTTGAGCGGGCCTTTGAGCCAGGACGCCATCGGCACGGCAAAGCCCTGCTTCGGCCGGTTGAAGTGCTCGTCCGGCAGCCACGGCCTGATCGCCTTGCGGAACAGGACCTTCTTCTGGAATCCCCGGACCTTGAATCGGTTCGGCAGCCGGCTCGCGAACTCGACCAGCAAGTGGTCGAGATACGGAACTCTGACCTCGAGCGAGTGCACCATCGCCATCCGGTCGCTCAGCGGGAGCAGATCGTCGGGAAGGTAGAGATTGAGGTCGCTGTAGAGGGCGACGTCGAGCGGATCGCGGACCACCAGCTCGCGCATGACCTGCCGGTACCGATACTGGTAGCTGCCTAACGAAGCCATCAGGTCCGGACTCAAGACCTCGGCGACATCGGCGAAGGTGGAGATGAACGCGAGGTATCGGTCCGTGAGCGGGAGGTCGCCGGCCTCGACGAACCGGCGGGCCCGGTCGCCGAGATAGCTGTAGCTGCCCGTCATGTTGACCACCGAAGCGGTCAGCCGGCGGAGCGGCCGGGGCCACCGGTGGAACCGCTCACCCAGCATCAGGCCGACGTAGCGCTCGTAGCCGCCGAACATTTCGTCACCGCCGAGCCCCGAGAGCGCGACTTTCACGTGCTTCGCGGTCTCCTCGCACACGAGCCAGTTGGGGATCGCCGACGAATCCGCGAACGGCTCGTCGAACGCCCGCGCGATCTTCGGCACCAGGTCGACGACGTTGGTCTCGAGAAGACACTCGAAGTGAGCGGTCCGGTACCGCTCCGCCACAACCTTGGCCCCCGCGCGCTCGTCGAACCGGCCCTCGTTGGTCGCGAAGCCGACGGTGTACGTCCGGACCGGCTCCTTCGACGCGCCCGCCATCAGCGCGACGAGCGCTCCGGAGTCGAGGCCGCCGCTCAAGAACGCGCCGATCGGGACGTCCGCGACCATATGGCTTTCGACTGCGTCCTGGAGGACCGAGCGCAGCTCCTCGAGCCATTGACCCTCGGACTTCGATTCGTCCGGCGCGGGCTGGACCTGCCAATAGCGGTCGAGCGTGACCCGACCCTGCTCGTAGACCAGGGTGTGAGCGGGCGGGAGCTTTTTCACCGCGCGATAGATCGAGAGCTCTCCCGGCACGCAGGTATGACGGAAAAACTCGGCCACGGCTTCCGGGGCGACGTCACGGGGGACGCCCGGGTGCGCGACCACGGCCTTGAGCTCCGACCCGAAGACGAGGCCTTCCGGCAGCTCGGCATAGTAGAGCGGCTTGATGCCGAGCCGGTCGCGCCCGAGCACGAGGCGCTGGCGCTTGAGGTCGATCAGTGCGAATGCGAACATGCCGCGGAGCCGTTCGACGCACCGGGGGCCGTACTCCTCATAGAGGTGCGCGATGGTCTCCGTATCGCTCTGGGTGGCCAACGTATGGCCCTTGCTGAGGAGGTCGGCGCGCAGCTCGCGATAGTTGTAGATCTCGCCGTTCTGCACGACCCAGATGCTCTGATCCTCGTTGGCAATGGGCTGGTGACCGCCGGCGAGATCGATGATGCTGAGCCGCCGCATCCCGATTCCGAGGGCTCCCTTCGCGACGACGCCATAGTCGTCCGGACCCCGATGGGCGATCCGGTCGCACATCGCTTGGATCAGCGCGGGGTTGACGGGATGAGAGGCGTCGCGGTGGGCGAAGCCGGCGATTCCACACATGAGCGGCCGGGCGGTTCAGGTGAAGGGGAAAGTGCCAGCGCTCGGTAGTGGGTCGCAAGTAGCAGGCCAGTGGCCCGCGGGCGAGCCCCTATTTCCGCGCTGCCGCACAGGCGAAGGGATTCGCCTCACCGAGGGCCAAGCTGGGGCGAGGAGATCGCTCGATCGTCGCACTCCTCGGGAGGACCGCGGCTGCCCTACTTGCGACGTTCTACCAATTCCTGGCTTCTTTCCTCATGGATCAGCGCTTCCTCCGGCATACCGGCATCGAAGTCCCCCTCATCTGCGGCCCGATGTACCCCTGCAGCAACCCCGAGCTGGTTGCCGCGGTGTCCGAGGCGGGCGCCCTGGGCGTGATTCAGCCGATCTCGCTCACCTACGTGCACGGACATGAATACCGCGCCGGTATCCGCCTGATTCGCTCGCTCACCAAGAAGCCGGTCGGATTCAACGCGCTGATCGAAACCTCATCGCGCCAATACCATGAGCGGATGGTCCGCTGGGTCGAGATCGCGCTCGAAGAGGGCGTGCGCTTCTTCATCACGTCGCTCGGAAACCCGCGCTGGGTGGTGGACAAGGCTCACGCGGTCGGGGGCATCGTCTACCACGACGTCACCGAGCGCAAATGGGCACAGAAAGGAGCCGACGCGGGGGTGGACGGGCTCATCGCGGTCAATGATCGCGCGGGCGGTCACTCCGGTAGCCGCACCGCAGCCGCGCTTCTCGAGGAGCTCCACGGATTGAATTTGCCGGTGATCTCGGCCGGCGGGATCGGCACCGAGCAGGAGTTCGTCGCCGCGCTCGAGATCGGCTACGCCGGCGCGCAGCTCGGCACCCGGTTCATCGCGACCACCGAATGCCGGGCGAGCGAGGAATACAAGCAGGCGATTCTCCGTTCCACCGAAGCGGACATCG
>JBDTOH010000233.1:0-8569 GCA_039933355.1 Gemmatimonadota bacterium
GCGCGCCGCCGCCGGACGCTGAGACAGAGTAAAGGTGAGACCAGCCGTCCTTCTCCCAGGGAAACACTAACCGGTCATCCGCACCCCAGAGCAAGCTCGGACCGACGACGCCGTGCAGCACGCTTCCCTGGCCCCGGTCCGCCATCCACACCTGGCGACTGACGCCGGTGGCGGCGTTTGCCACCCGGATCGACCACGGCGGCGACTCACGGATCGGACCGAACAACGGCGGATCGAAACCCGCCGGGATCCGAATGAACGCGATCTGCTTCCCATCGGGCGACCACACCGGGCTGCTGTCGAAATCGTAGGTCGGGTCGAGCCATCGGATCGCGTGCGACGCGAAAGCATAGATCCCGACAAACCCGTGATCCGTCCGCCTGCTCGCAAACGCAATCATGCTGCCATCGGGCGACCAGACCAGGTTGCTTGCACCACCCCGGACCTTGATCAGCGCCTGCGGTGCCCCGGCACCGACGACCGGCGCGCTCCAGATCTGACCCTTGCTCGCGAACACCACGAGGTCGCCCTTGGGCGAAATTTCCGGCGAGGTGCCGGCCGCCACTTTGGCCGCCGCTCCGCCCGTCAAACTCACCCGCCAGATGTTCTGTTCCTGACCCGCCGGGTCGCTCGTCGGGTTGGGAATTTCGCCGCGCCGGTTCGCGCCGCCGCCGCGTACGTAGAACACCGTAGCGCCGTCCGGTGAGAGCGAGAGCTCGCTGATCTCCTGCCCATCGTCCGTCGCATACGCGGTGAGCTGGCGGCCCTTGTAGTCCGGCGCCGAAGCGACCCAGACGTTCCGAACGCCTTTGGCATTGTTCACCCACGCGACCACACTCTTCGCGGAAGCCGCGACCATGTCTTCGGGAAACGGCGCGCTCAACATCCGCGGCAACAACGACGCTTGCCCGTGTGCTCCAGCGACGATCGTCGCCGACAGCATCGCGACCATCCCGATTCGACGTGTCATCATAGTTCGGCCCCGCTGGTTGAGTTCGCCTGCGCCTGCACGTCGCGTATTGCGCTTCTCGCTCCGCGACGGCACCTTCCTCGCGGCCCTTCTACCGGTTGATACCGCATGCCATCGAAGTCCTCGCCCCGCCCGGCCGTCGTGGTCGCGCTCCTCGCGTTCGTGAGCCTGGTCGGCTACGCCCTCCGTACGAACGTGCAAGTGGCGCAACAATACATGGCCCCCGAGCTCGGTCTGACCGACGCCGACATGGGCATCATCTCCGGAGTGGGCTTCCAGCTCGCCTATGCCGTTTTCCAGATCCCGACCGGTTTCCTCGGCGACCGGTTCGGCTCCCGGATCGTGCTCGGCCTCGCCATCGTGGGCTGGGCCATTTCCTCGTTCGCAGCGGGGCTCATCCCGGCGACGGCCGGTGCGACCATGGCGTTCGCCAGCCTGTTCCTGGTCCGCCTCGTGTTAGGCTTCACGCAGGCGGCCACGTACCCGGTCGGCTCCATGGCCATCGCCCAGACCGTTCCGCCGGCGCGCCGGGCCACCGCGAACGCGATCTTCATCGGGGCGGCGCTCATCGGATCCGGCCTGGTCCCGCTCACCCTCGCCCCGCTCATGGTGCAACTCGGCTGGCGATCGGTCTTCCTCGTGAGCGGCGTGGTCGGCCTCGTCGCCGCGGCCGCCTGGTTTCTGTTCGCCCCGCCCAAGCCGGTCGCCGATCCGGCCCACCGCACGCCGCCGCTCCGTCAACAGCTGCGCGACTCCTGGGAGTTGCTCAAGGACCGCAATCTCCTGATCCTTTCGCTTGCCTACGCCATGGAAGCGGCGGTGTTCTTCGTCTTTGTGTTCTGGTTCTTCAGCTACCTCGTCCAGGGGCGCGGCATGTCGGTCCTTGCCAGCGGAGTCTGGGGCAGCATTCCATACTTCGTCGCCGCGCTGATCGGACCCATGGGCGGTTTCGCCGCCGACGCGCTCGGCGCTCGGCTCGGGCTGGCGCGCGGGCGCCGCATCGTCGCGATGACTGGGCTCTTCGGCGCGGCGCTCCTGGTGGTGATCGGCGCCAATACGCTCAATCCGTTCCTCGCCGTCGCCGCGCTGTCGATCAGCGTCGGATGCATCAACTCCACTGAAGGGCCTTTCTGGGCCACCGCCACCGCCCTCGGCCGAGGCAACCCGGGAGCGGCCGGTGGCGTCCTCAACTTCATGGGCAACATGGGCGGTGTCGTCTCGATCGTGACCGTGCCGCTCATGAAGGACGCGTGGGGCTGGACCGCAATGCTGGGCTTCTGGGCCGGCGTCGCCGTCGTCAGCGGGCTGCTCTGGATGCTCGTCCGGCCCAACGAGGCTCAGTCGGCCGGAGCCGCGACCCTCGGCACGGCCCGCAGTTAGGCACTTGCACCTACATCGCCGCGCGCACGAACCTGAGATTCTGCGTCCTTGCCGCCGAGTATTTGAAACCGGTCACATGAGCTTGCTTGTCCCGTTCGAACACGGCGATGCCCTGGCCGACGAGGAAGGCATCCCGGCGGACCACGGTGAGCGGCATCCACCGGCCATATCGAGACCGCGCCATCAGCTTCCCGTCCCGGACTTCGATCACCATCCAGGTATCGAGCTCGTCGCTGGTGTACCGCCCGTTGTACGCGGCGAAGTCGGCGGGGCCTAACGTCGGGGCCGTTGCCATTCGCGGCGCCACATCGGTCCCGAATACGGTCACGTTGAGGCCCGGGCCTGCCGGGGTCGTGTGGAAGATGAACTGACCGGGAAACACGCCTGATTCGAATACGGTGTCCGAAACACTTCGAAGCGCCGAGGGAAAACCGCCGCCGATCTGCTGAAACGTCAGCCCATCACCCCGCCGCGCGATGTCGAAGATGAAGCCGGTCATCACCTCGTATCGCCCCACGAGCTGGTCGAGCTTAGCCGCGGGGACGCTGACGCCGGCTCCCGCGGCCGGAGCAGCGGCGACCGGCTCGAGCCGATCGGCCAGATAGAGGTCGGCGACCTTCCGGGCCAAGCCGTCCGGGTTGACCGTGTAGTCATTGCAGAGGACGGCAACCGAGAAGCGCTCCTTCGGAAACCGCATCAGCTGAGTTCGGTACCCGATAAAAGACCCGCCGTGCTCGATGACAGGGAGCCCGCGGTACTTGCCGGGCATGAGACCAAACCCGTACGTGAGCGGCGATCCGTTGGAGAGCGTACCCGGTGTGTAGACCTGGTCGACCAGAGCTTGGCCGCGGCTCCCGAGCTTGTTGTGATAGAAATTCGAGTCCCACCGGAACAGATCTTCGATTGTGCTGTAGAGCCCGCCGTCGCCGACGAGCGCAAAGCTGGTCCGAACGATCTCGAACCCGCCCTTCGCGCTCGGCTGGTACCCTTCGGCCCGGTTCGGCACGATCATCGTGTTATCGTCGTGGAAGTGGGTGTTCGTCATGCCGAGCGGGGCGAACATGTTCGCGGTGGTGAACTCGCGGAGCGACTGGCCGCTGGCTCGCTTGACGATGATGGTGAGTAGCAGGTAGCCGGAGTTGCTGTACGACCACTTGGTACCCGGCGGGAAGTCGAGCGCCTTTTGCCGCACCAAGAAGTCGAGCGCCTGCTCCTCGGGAATCTCATCCGCGATGGAGCGCCCCGACATCTGCCACAGACCCAGATAGTCGCGGATCCCACTCGTGTGATGCACGAGCTGGTTGATGGTGATCGGATCGGCATAGGCCGGTAGCTCGGGCACGTATTTTCGAATCGGGTCTTCGAGCGAGAGCTTTCCCTGCTCCGCCAAGAGCGCAATCGCCGCCGCCGTGAATTGCTTCGACATCGACGCCAGGTAGAATACGGTTCGCGGCGTGATTGCCAGACCCTGGTTCAAGTCCGCCATCCCGTAACCGCGAGCGTAGATGATCCGCTCGTCGCGAAAAACGCCGAGCGCACAACCCGGGGTGTTGGTGTGGTCGTAGGCGGCGAAGACCGCATCGATGGCTTTGGGGTCCGGATCGCTGCTCCGAGATCGAAAATCGGAGGTCGGAATCCATGGGCCGGTGCTCGAAAGGACCGGGGTCAAGAGTGCCAGCGACAGAGTGGCGGAGAGGAAGCGGGGCATGATGGACCTGGGCTGGAGACCGGCGAGTGCCTGTATACAATATCGCATGCAAAAGCTATGATACAAGGTAGAGCCAAGCTTACGGCATCGACGTCGGTGGCGAGCTCGCGCCAAGAGCCCGAGAACAGGAGTCTTGCATGTCCAATCGCCGGCTCGGCCGCCGCCGACTCTCGATCGCAGTGCTGCTATTTCAGAGCATCCTGGCGGGCTTCGTCGAGGCGCAGCAGTCGAGCGACCGGATGGCCCGGGCCCGGGCCTCGATCCTCCGATTTCTCGATAGCACCGGCGTCGCATCGGTGGCGGTCGCGGTCGCGAAGGACGGGAAGATCGTCTACGAAGAGGGATTCGGGTGGGCCAATCGCGAGCGCCAGATCCGTGCAGACCCCAACACCATGTATTCGCTGGCGTCGATCTCGAAACCGTTCACCGCGACCGGGCTGATGCGGCTGGTCGAGGCCGGGAAAGTCGATCTCGAGCAGCCCCCCAACACTTACCTCGGCGCGGGCAAGCTCACCGGCCTCGCCGGAGACGCGAGCGGAGCGACCGTCCGCCGGGTCCTCAGCCACACCGCGGGGTTGCCTCTTCACTATCAGTTCTTTTATGCGGGCGCCGGTTACCAACCGCCGTCGATGGACGAGACGATCGCGCGCTACGGCAATCTGGTCTTCGCTCCCGGCACGGTGTACGAGTACTCGAACCTCGGATTCGGCATTATCGACTACATCATCAGCCGAGTCTCAGGCCAGTCCTATGCCGACTACATGCGAACCCAGGTATTCCTGCCACTCGGTCTCACCCATACGTCGATCGACATCGCCTCCGGGCTCGAGCCGTACGCTGCCGAGCGCTACGACGCACGCCAGCGACCGATCCCGTTCTACCGGTTCGATCACACCGGCGCGTCCGCCGTCTACTCGAGCGCCCACGATCTGGTCCGCTTTGGGATGTTTCATCTCAAGGACCACCTGACCGATCAAGTCGCGATCCTCAAGGATCAGACCATCGATCTGATGCACCAGCCGGTGCCGCCCGCGAGCTACGGGCTTGGCTTCGGGGTGACGGAGGACGACAACGGCTACCGGAGATTTTCTCACACCGGAGGAATGCCGGGCGTCGCGACCGTGATGAACCTCTACCCGACCGAGAATCTGGTGGTGGTCGTTCTTACCAACTCGTCGAGCCGGCCGGGCGAGCTGGCGCAAGACGTGGCGGCGGCGATGCTCCCCCGCTACGCCGACAGTCTCGCGGCCCGCCGCGCGCGCAGCCGTCCCCCGGCTCCTCCGGCATTCTCCGGCGCGCCGGAGCTGACCGGTGAATGGGCCGGAACGCTCCGCACCTGGAAACAGACCGTGCCGCTCCGGCTCCAGTTCAAGCCCGACGGCGACATCTTCGCGTGGTTAGGCGACCAGCCCCGCGCGGTGCTCAACCAGGTCACGTTCACCGGGAACCGCCTGAACGCGCGGCTCGCCGGCAGCATCCCAACCGACGACGCCGGCCGGTGGCCCCATTCGCTGCTGGTCGGACTGATCCTGGTCGACGGGACGCTCAAAGGCCAGATCGCGGCAGCCACGACGACGGATCCGAATTACTTTGCGTTGTCGTCGTATGCGGAGCTGAAGAAGAAGTAGGACTTCCGACTTCCGATTTCCTTGGAGAATTGACCCATGCGCAGGACCGTGCTGTTCGCCCTCATCGTGCTGTCCCAGGCGGCTTGGGCTCAGAAACCCGCGACCGTCGATCGGTGGCAGCCGACTCGTGACGCGGCCGAGCGGTTCCTGAAAGAACGCGGCGTTGCCGGCGTGGCGGTCGCGGTCGCGAAGGATGGGAAGATCATCTGGGAGGAGGGCTTTGGGTGGGCCAACCGGGAGAAGATGATCCCCGCCACGCCTAACACGATGTTCTCGCTCGCGTCGATCTCGAAACCGATCACGGCGACCGGGCTGATGACCCTGGTGCAGCGCGGCCAGATCAAGCTCGACCAGCCGGCGAACGATTATCTCGGGGTCGGCAAGCTCACGGGGCTCGCGGGCGACGCTTCGGGCGCGACCGTGCGGCGGGTCCTCAGCCACACGGCCGGGCTGCCGCTCCACTATCAGTTCTTCTACGCCAACGAAGCGACCCGGCGCGCGCCGACGATGGATGAGACGATCGCGCGGTACGGCATCCTGGTCACGGCGCCAGGCGAGACGTTCCAGTACTCGAACCTGGGCTTCGGCATCATCGACTACATCATCAGCCGCGCGTCCGGGATGGCCTTCGCCGATTTCATGCGGACTCGGGTCTTCCTCCCGTTAGGAATGACGCACACCTCGATCGACATCGCGCCCGGGCTCGAGCCCTATGCCGCCGAGCGGTACTGGCCCAGCAATCAGAAGCCGGTTTCGTTCTACACCTTCGACCACGTGGGTGCCTCGGCCGTCTGGTCCAGCGCCCACGACCTGGTCCGGTTCGGGATGTTCCATCTCAAGAACCGGCTGCCGGACCAGCGCGCCATCCTGGCCGACAGCTCGATCGACGAGATGAAGAAGCCGGTCCACGAGGCATTCGGCGCGGAGTACGCGCTCGGGTGGGTCGTCCATCGGAACCAGCGCGGCCGGCCGCTGATCGAGCACAGCGGCGGGATGCCGGGTGTGAGCACCATTCTCAACCTCTATCCCAGCGACAACGTCGTCATCACGGTGCTCACGAACGGATCCCTGGGCTGGGGATCGGTTGCGGATGAGGCCGCCAGCGCCGTGCTCCCGGGTTATGCCGACTCGCTCAAGGCGGAACGGGCCCGAGCCAAGCCGCCCGAGCCGGCCAAGTTCACCGCCCCGGCCGAGCTGATCGGGACCTGGACCGGAACCATACGAACCTGGGCGAAAACGCTGCCGTTCGAGCTCGAGATGCGGCCCGACGGAAAAGTCGAAGTCCAGCTCGGCGAGCCGATCAAGCCCGGGTTCGATCCCGGCCCCCCCAAGCAGCTTCGGGCTCTCGTCAACGGGGTCAGTTACGAGAAGGGCAGCCTCGAGGGCCGCTTCGCCGGAACCATCCCGACGCCGGACGTCGATTGGGTTCCCCACACGATCGCGCTCGACCTCCACCTGGTGAACGGCGTCCTCCGTGGATCGGCCAGCGCGCAGACGGGCAACGATCCGGTATTTTATTCCGTGGCCTCGTACGTGGAGCTCCGGAAGCGGTAGGAAGGAAGGCGGTAAGACGGTAAGGCGATCGGACGGTCAACCTGCGGTTCGAAGGTCGGGGTATTGACCGGCCGCAGCGATTGCCGGCGCGGGGACAACTTACCGTCCTACCGTCTTACCGTCTTACCGTCTTACCGCCCTACCGCCCTACCGCCCTACCGCCGTCGTCTCTCACCGCCGAGTCGCGGCGTCGATCGCGATGGCCGACTTGGACGCGAGGTCGAGCTGCACCATCCCAGTTGCATCGACGACCACGGAGACACCGCCGCACCCGGCACCGGTTTTGCCCCCGGTGAGGAGGTCGCAATAGGTTCCGGCCGGCATACCGGTGCCGACGGTGGCCGTCACCGCGGCGGCCTCGTTGTTGATGGCGACGAAGCCCTTGTCGCCACGGGAGAAGGCGATGGCATTGGTGCCGTCGTCCCACCAGTGGTTGACGTCGGTGCCCGCGACGGTGTGACGGAAGCTCACCATGTTCCGGACATACGGGTCGCGGTGCTCGCAGACCCACTGGCCGATCGTCGCGGTCTCGAGGCTCGACGCGCAGATCAGATCGATCGTGTTCCCGTTCCCATCGGACGGCGGGCCCATCGAGTTCCCGCCCGGACAGTTGAACGCGAAGCTGGACAGGATGGACGGGTAACCGTAGGGTTGCGCGAGCATCCACACGTTGGCGATGCGGAAGGTGCTGCCGTCGCGATAGCCGATGCCGCAGCTATGCTGGGTATCGTGGTTCTGGAGAAACACGACGGCCTTGTCCGAGGGCATCAGCCCCCACGCGACGTCGGAGAACTGGTTTCCGGGCGTGCCGTTAGGGTTGAGCTGTGAGATGTGCTCGCCGTTCACGCCCCGGAACTTGTTGCCCACGCCGACGAACGTGAACTCGGTGAGGTCGGCGGCGCCGCCCGAGGCGTATCCCTCGCCGTAGTAGTCGCGCGGCACCACCGCCTCGCCCGTTGCGCCGATCACCTCGAGAAAGAAATACGGGAGCGGCTTGCCCTCGCCGGCGAGCGTCGTGTTCACCAGGCCGATGATCTTGTCGAGCTCGACCTGCTGGATGTGCTTGGCCGCATCGATCCGGAATCCCGCGACGCCTAACCGCGCGAGCATCAGCAGGTAGTCGGCGATCTTCTGCCGGACGGTGGCGAGCCCGGTGTTGAGATCCGGCAGGGACAGCAGCTCGCAGTCCTGCACGTTGGCGGCGCTCTGGTAGTCGCTCACGGTGCAGGCGGCATGGAAGTCTGCCGCCGTATAGAGGCCCGGATAGTTGTACTTGGTGTACGCAGTGCCGTTGCTGCCGACGCCGGGGCTTGGAAAGTTGGTCATGTG
>JBDTOH010000234.1:0-8525 GCA_039933355.1 Gemmatimonadota bacterium
GCCGGAGCTCGTCGAAGACGCGACCGCGGGGCTTCGGCGCGAGTTCCGGGACACCTTGAGCCGCCTGTTCGCCACCGCCAAGCAGGACGGCAAGGTCCGGCCCGGCTCGGCGGATCTCTGGGCGGCGGTCTGGCTCACGGTGGTACAGTTCGCGCTCGAGCGGGTGGTTGCGAAGGACTGGACCCCGGATCACCCGAGCGCGCTGCTCGCCCTCGATGCGGCCTGGGACGCGATCGCCTACCGGCCGGTCGAGAGCCCGGTCTCGCGGCCTCTCTGATCCGGCGACCCCGGATGGTACGTCAGGAGACGGGCGTGCAGGGGCATCCCGGACCAGGTCGGCCGCCGGGTCCGGCCACCCGCGAGCGGGCGAATCTCGACAGCATCTCCCACGAAATACGCGACAGAGTCGGGCCCCCACCGCACCGGGTCGCGCGCGGCCTCGCCTAACATCAGGCTGTCCCCGCCGATCGCGACGATGCAGGCCCGGCCGCCGCACAGCCGGGCGACGCCCTGAGGCGGATCGCCTAACAGTTCGTCGAGTAGGGAGTCGGCGCCGGCCGCCTCCGTCGCCGGTACCGGCACAACCTTCCCGAGCTTCGGGCTTGCCGGGAGGCGGTAGAGCTGCCCCGCGCGGACGATCAAGGCGCTCCCGTCACGGCTCCAGCCCAGGCCGGTCGGGTACGGCATCGGCGGAGGCAGGATGACCCGCTCCTCGCCGTTGTCGCGGAGGTCGAGCACGACCAGGCTCACCGCGCTGTCCCGGTCGGCTCCCCGCCGAAGAAACGCCAGCCGCGTTCCTGCCGGATCGAGCCTCGGGAGATCCTCCGCCGGCCGGTTGAACGTGAAGCGGGTGAACGCGCCGCCGCCCGCTGGCGCCGCGAACAAGTCCGTGGCCCCGTCGTCGCCTTCACCGACGACGACGACGAAGGCATCGTTGCCGGGAGCGACCTTGTTGGTGAGCGGCGTGACGGTGCAGGCGGAGGCGAGAAGGACGGCGGCAAGGCGGCACGGCGGCACGGCGGCAAGGTGGCGGAACCCGGCGCGCGCAAACCAATGGGCACTCGGGGCGCTGGGGGGGGCTCGGTCAGGGCGTAACCCGTTCCCGCTTGGCGCCCTAGCTCGCATGCTGTTCCTCCACCAACCACCAGCCGTCCGGATCTACGCTCACGGTCGGCACCTCCGACCCGCTCCACGGGATCGTGACGACCGACTCCGGTCCGGTGAGCGGCGCAGCGACGGTTTGGTCGCCGACCTTGAGCGTTAGGTTCGGCAGCCGGTACCTGCCCCACTCCGCTTTTTGAACCTGGCGGAGCGTGATGGCGAGCCGGCCGCTCTCGAGGCGCGCGGCGACCGCGAGAATCGGATAGCCCGGCTGCGTGAGCGCCTGGGTGAAGTACCACGTCAGATTCTCGCCCGCTTCCTCCGACATGATCCGGGCCAAGTCCGCCGAGAGGGCGTTCTTGTGCTCGTACGTCTTGTAGTAGCGCCGGAGGCCGCGAAAGAAGGCCGAGTCGCCGATCATGCCGCGAAGGGTGTGGAGCACCCACGAGCCTTTGGGATAGTTGTTCGAGTTGAGCAGACCCATGAGGTTGGTGGCGCCGGGGTCGATGATCGGACGCTCCGTGGCCGGAGAACGAACCACATCCAGCTTGTTCGCCGCCATCGCCGCTTTGAGAGCGGCTGCGCCTTCCTTGTGCTCGGTCCACAACGCCGCGGCGTACGTGGCAAAACCCTCCGAGAGCCAGAGGTGGTGCCAGTCGGCCTCGGTGGCCGCGTCGCCGAACCATTGGTGCGCCGTCTCGTGGAAAACCGTGCCCTCGTTCAAGGTCTTACGCTGGTATCCCTTTTCGTCATAGAAGATCAGCGTCGAGTTCTCCATCCCGCCGAAGATGGTGGACGTCTCGACGTGACGGAGCTGCTCGTACGGAAATGGGGCGATCAGGTCGCTGAAGAAGTCGATCATCTCGCTGGCCCGCCGGAACGGGCCGTTCACCGCCCACGCGCTGTCGGCCGGGTAGGTGACGATCGAAACCGGAACACAGCGGATCTGGCACATCGCGTTAGGCAGGCTGGTGACGGCCAGGCGAGCGGCGCCGAGCACCATGGTGTAGACCGGGATTGATTGCCGCTCGACGAAACGCCACTCCTTGCGGTCGCCGACGACCGGCCTCGAGCCGACCCACTCTCCGTTCGCCAGGACGGTCATCCAAGCCGGCGCTTCGATGGTCCACTGGACGGTTGCCTTGTCGCTCGGATGGTCCTGCGACGCCAGCCACTTGCGGGCGCGGTTAGGCCAGTTGTCGGCGAAGATCGTCCGGTCCCAACCCTCACCGCGGATGACCAATCCGTCTCGAGGTTCGCCGGAGTAGCTGATCTCCGTGACAACGGTCCCGCTACGGCCCTCGGTGGCCACCGAAACGGTGTCGCCGTGCCGCTCGTAGTGGGCCGGCTTGCGGTCGAAGGTGAGGCTCTCGATCGTGTAGACGGAGTCGAGATTGATCGTGAGCGGCCCCGATCCGTTGACGCGCCACTGGATGCCGACCACCGCCGCAATCCTCTTTCCCGTCTCCGGGAGATTCATCCGGATGGTGTAGCTGACCGCATCGTGGACCGGCTTCTCGGCGTCGTAGATCGCGTCGATTCGCGCCTGGGCCGCGCACGGAGCTCCGAGCACGCCAAGCAAGACCGTAAGACGGCAAGACGGCAAGACGGCAAAACGACGCGAACCCATCACGACTCCTATTCCCGATTCCCGTTTTCCGATCCTACTTCAGCTTTTCGGTGAAAAACCCGTCGATCTTCGCCCACGCCTTGTCGACCTGATCCGTGTCGGATCCCTTCCGGCCAGGCTTCAAAAACCCATGCCCGGTGCCCGGGTAGCTGTCCGCGACGAACGGCTTGCCTAACTGTGACATGATGCGAGAGACGGTCGGCAGCATGCTGTTGATCCGCGCGTCGGCCTCGCCGTAGACGCCGAGGATCGGAGCCTTGATCCGCTCGAGCGCGAGGGTGTCAGGGTTGGGACCGTAGCAGACGACCGCGGCTTTGAGCTTCGGGTTGTTGGTTGCATAGCGGAAGGTCTGGCCGCCGCCCCAGCAGAATCCCATGACCCCGGTGCGATCCTTCTTGACGCTGGGCAGGCCGTTGACGTACCCGTACGCGGCATCGAGATCCGCGGTCACCTGATCCGGGACGAGCTGGGCCATGAGCTTGCGGCCCGAGTCGCCGCTCGCTGGGCTTTGGCCCCAGCGGCTCGAGAGCAAGTCCGGAACGATCGCGACGTAGCCTTTGCCCGCGAGCCGGTCGCCGACGGTCGGCTCCCAGTCGGTGAGCCCGAAGATCTCGTGGATTACGATGATCGCGGGCGCCTTGTCTTTCCGCTCCGGATACGCGACATAAGCTCTGAGCGAGTCGCCCGCCGGCTTCTTGATGTAGACCCACTCGCCGTGGGTCGTGACCGGATCGAGATGCGGCCTGCGGAGGAGACTGGTGAGCCCCGCCCCCGCGACAAGCGCAAGCGCACCGACGGCAAGATGCGATGCGAGACCGGCACGGCTGTTTCCCATTTGAGCCCCCTTGTCGGCGGTAAGGCGGTAAGGCGGTAGGACGGTAAGTTGCTCCGATGCTAGGCGGCCTTCCTAGGCCGGTCAAGCTCCTGGAGCCCAGATCGCGAACGGACTAACCTACCGTCTTACCGTCTTACCGTCTTATGCTGTCCTCGCCACTTCCGCCGCCCACCCCGCGGCGTCCTTGTACGCGCGCTGAACCTCCTCGAGCTCCACGCCCAAGGCCAACGCATGCTTCTCGACTGTGGTCCAATCGCCCCGTTCCTGGGCGGTGATCAGCTCGAGCACCGGTCCGAACGGCGGCTCTTTGCGGAGCAGAGCTCCCTCGATCGCCGGCGACACGCTCATCGATGCGGTCACCACCGAGAGCGGCTGATCCATGACCGCGTCCATCACCGACAAGAGGCCGATCAGGAACAGCTCCAGCTCGTGGCCCGGCTGGCCGGTCACCGGCGCGAGCAGCTCGGCCAGGCGGGCGCGCGCGAGCGCCGTGATGACGAGCTCGGGCGGCTTGCCCTCCGCGAGCGAGACGACCGCGATCAGCGAGGCCCACCGCTTGAGCGGCCGGGCGCCGAGGAGCCGAATCGCGTGCTCAATGGTCTTCACCTCGTAGCGCCAGCCGAAGCCGGCCGAGTTGAGGTAGCGCAGCAGCCGCACGGTGAGCGCGACCTCTTGCCGGATGATCGTTTCGACCCGCTCGAACCCGATGTCGTCGGTGGAGATCTCGCCGAGCAGGCGGAGAAAGCTGAGCCGCGAGGGCGCGAGGGTCCTGACCTGGCGCATCTCGGGGCGGCAGAAGTAGTACCCCTGAAAGTACTGATACCCTAACGCCTGAGCCTCAACCCGCTCGGCCTTGGTCTCGACCTTTTCCGCGAGAAGCGCCGCACCGCGATGCTGCACGCGGCTCAGCGTCTCCCGCCGCCTGGCCGCGTCCTGGCGGAAGTCGAGCTTGATGATGTCCGCGAGGGCGACCAGCGGCTCGAACTCGTTCCGGTAGACGAAGTCGTCGAGTGCGAGCCGGTAGCCGCGCTCCTTGATGAGGCGGCACGCCTCGAGCACATCGGCATCGGGCTCGATGGTTTCGAGCAGCTCGATCACGGTCCGGCCGGGCGGGAAGAGCTGCCACAGGCCGCCAAGGAGAACCCGCCGCGAGACGTTGATGAACACCTGCGCGTTCCCGGCGAGCAGATCGAGCCCGAAGGTCATAAGGCTCGTCTCGAGCGCCTGGCCCGATGCGAGCTCGGGGTCGGCCGCCGAGAAGAAATTCTCCGGCCCGCTCCGGAACAGGATCTCATACCCGAACACCGCGTCATAGCGGTCGAAGATCGGCTGGCGGGCGATGAAGCTGTCGACGGTGTTGGCCATAGTTTTCCGGGATCGCTCGGCACGTTGGGCCGAGCAGCCCGCTAGCGGGCGGCCTCCAGTGCCTGGGCCAGCTCCGTCATCGTGGCGAAGCGTCGGGCCGGATCGATCTCGAGCGTGCGGTCGATGACCGCTTCCAGCTTGGGCGAGAGCTCGGGACGAACCGAGCGGAGCTTTCGGGGGCGGCCGGTCAGATGATTGAGCATCGTCTCCTGGGCGCTCGCCCCGTCGAACGGGAGCTGGCCGGTGAACAGCTCGAACGCGAGCACGCCGACGCCGTAGACGTCGCTCCTCGGGTCGAGCGGCTTGCCGCGGATCTGCTCGGGGCTCATGAACTCGGGAGTGCCTAACACGATCCCGGTGGCGGTAAGCTTGGTGGCATCGGTCCCGGTAATCCGCTCTTTGGCCAGCCCGAAGTCCATGACCACGGCGCGCTCGCCCGGCGGATCCCGTACCAGCATCACGTTCTCCGGCTTGAGATCGCGGTGCAGCACCCCGTGCTCGTGGGCGTGCTCCAGGCCCCGGCAGATCTGGGCCACGATCGGGATCCCGACGGCGGCCGCCATCGGGCCCCCTCGCGACTCGCGCCGGGAGAGGGTCTCACCGTCGAGATACGGCATCACCAGATAGGGGAGCCCCGAGGCCGAGCCGAAGGCGAGGATCCGGCAAACGTTCGGGTGATCGAGCTTGATCGCGAACTCGGCTTCACGCTTGAGCCGCGCCACCGACTCGGCATCGTTCGCGAGGCGGGCCATCAGAACCTTGATGGCGACGGGCTCGCCGGTGGTCCGGTCCTTCGCCCGGTACACGTACGCCATGCCGCCTTCACCGACCCGCTTCTCGATTGCATAACGTCCGTCGAGCACCCGCCCTTGAAGCCCCGACGCCGGATCTCCGGGGCGAGCCGGGATTCGCATCTCCGAGGTTCGGTGGAGACCCCAGGATGTGGGCTTCGGCGCGGCGGCCGGATCGGGCTCGGAGGACGATATGAGAGGAAACCCGTCCTTGATGCAGAAGCGGGCCGGCGGATCGTAGACGGATCCGCAGCGCGGGCAGCGGAGCTGCGTCAATCTCGGTACCGGTTGCGGCCGTCGGCTTTGGCGCGCAACAGGTTGGAGTCGGCGAGGCGGAGGAGCGAGTCGCCGTCGTTGATCCGTTCGTCGGGAAAGGTGCCGATCCCGATGCTCACCGTAAGGGTCGCGGGCTGCCTCACATCGCCGAATGAGGCGCTGCTCACCCGGCGAAGGATCCGCTCCGCGAAGATCCGGGCGCCCCGCATGCCGGTCTCGGGCAGGAGCACCACGAACTCCTCACCGCCTAACCGCGCCAGCACGTCCATTGCGCGCTGCTCCCGCTTGAGCAGCTCGGCCAGCTGGGTCAGGACCCGGTCCCCGAGCGCGTGCCCGTAGGTGTCGTTGAGGATCTTGAAGTGGTCGATGTCGAGCATCAGGCAGGAGACGATCCCGTTGTAGCGCTCGGCGCGATCGAGCTCGCGGGTGAGCCGCTCCCGGAACGCGCGCCGGTTGAACAGCCCGGTCAACGGATCGGTCTCGGCCAGCTGGCGCATCTCGTCCTGGCGGCGGAGCGCCTCCTCGAAGTCGTAGGCCTTTTCGGCCAGCGGCATCGCCGCATGAACGACCTGCGACGCGAAGCTCACATCCTGCGGGGTCAGCTCGTGATCGTCGCCCGTGGTCCGCATGTACAGCGCTCCGGACGCGCCGCCCTTGAGCGTGAACGGCACGGCCGCGACCGACGTAGTCGGCACCAGCCGGCCTTCGGTCCGCCACAGCTCGCGGGTCTTGGCGAAAAACGGGTCCGAGTGGACATCGCGGATCAGGAGCGCCTCGCCGGTGACGATCGGGCCGAGAAGCTCGGGGTAGCGGCGCAGCTCGATGCTGAGGTGGCGGAGCGACGGATTCTCGCACGCGGCCACCACGGTGCCCATGTCGGTGTCCCGCTCGGCCAGCACGATCGAGCACCGGGATATGCCTAACGCCCGGGACACCCGGCGCACCAGGACGTGAAAGATCTCGGCCGGGGTGAGCGAGATCATCACCTCGCGGAGGATGTCGGCGATCTCCACTTGCGAGAGCGCCTCGACCCGGGCTCGCTGAAGCTCCCGGCCGGCCCGGAGGTGGGCGTCGATCCGGGCGAGCAGATCGCCGGGCCGGAACGGCTTCGAGATGAAATCGGCGGCGCCGCGGCCGAGCGCCTCGACCGAGGTTTCCTCGAGCGACGTCGCCGAGAGCATCAGCACGGGAAGATCGCGATGGCCTTGGTGACTCTTGATCTGTTCCAGGAGCGCGAGGCCGTCAACCCCGGGCAGGCCGATGTCGAGAATCAGGAGATCGGTCCGATGGCCGTCGAGATGCTCGATCAGGCGCTCGGCGGTCGAGAGCGAGGTCGCGTGGTAGCCGTGCTGCTCGAGCAGCACCGTGAGCGAACGGGTTACGAGCGGATCGTCGTCGACGATCAAGATCCGGCCCGAAGCGTTCGCCCCCGAGCTCATCAGGCGACGAGCTTGGCGAAGAGGACCGGGTCGACGTTGCCGCCGGTCAGGATGCACGCGGTCGGACCTTGGGGAACGACCTTGCCGGCCAGGATCGCGGCGATCGGCGTCGCGCCCGACGGCTCGACTCGAAGACCCATCGAGCGGAACAGGAACTTCACGCCCGCCGCCATCTCGGCCTCCTCGAGCGCGGCCACCTCTTTGACCACCTGGCGGATGACAGCGAACGTTAGGGTTCCGATCGACGGAGGCACCAAGCCGTCCGCCAGGGTATCGACCGGATCAAACGCGACCGGCTTCCCGGCTGCGAGGGCCGCCGTCAGCTTGGCACTTACTGCCGGCTCGACGGCCACGACCCGGATCTTGGGGTTGAGCGCGAGCACGGTGGCACAGGTCCCGGCAAGCATTCCCCCCCCGCCGATCGGGGTCACGATCGTCTGGATGCCCGGCTGGTCCTCGAGAATCTCCCACGCGCTCGTTCCCTGGCCGAGGATGACGTTAGGATCGTCGTAGGGGGCGACGAGGACGAGGCCCTCCCGTTCCACCAGCTCCGCGGATCGCCGTTCCCGCTCAGCGCGGGTCGTGAAGACAATCTCCGCGCCGTGCCGCCGAATGCCTTCGACCTTGATGTCCGGCGCGTTCTCCGGCATCACGATCACCGCCCGAACCCCGAAGTGTTTGGCCACATAGGCTACGGCTTGGCCGTGATTGCCGCTCGAGTGGGTGACGATCCCGCGCCGGCGGGTGGCCTCCGGGAGCCGGGAGATCGCCGTGTAAGCGCCGCGAAGCTTGAACGCCCCGATCGGCTGGAGCTGCTCGCACTTCACATAGATCGGAACGCCGAACCGCCGGGAGAGCTCCGCCGATTCCACGAGAGGTGTGCGCACGGCAATCCCGCGGAGCGCGTCCGCCGCGCCCTTGATGTCGTCCCTGCTGATCGTCGCCGCGTCGCGCCCCAAGGTCCCAGCTCCCATGTGCCATTCCTCACTTGTAGTTCCCGGTTCCCCGTCCCCGTTCCCCGTCCCCGCGTCCCTCTACTCCTCCACCTCCACCCCCTCCACCTCCTCCACGCCTTCGACATCTTCCTT